>JBAULD010000926.1:0-11197 GCA_049578005.1 Polyangiaceae bacterium | reverse complement strand
GTGCGCGCGTCGTCGTCGAGCCTTATCGTGATACGCGGTTCGCCGACCTGGGACTGAACGTCGCTGCGCGTGAGCGCCAGAAAGCGCGCCTTGTCGAGCGCGTCCGAAGCGTTCGACACGAGTTCGCGGAGAAAGACTTCTTTGTGTGTGTAAAGCGAGTTGATGACCAGGCCGAGAACGCGCTGAACTTCGGCCTGGAACGGCAGTTCGACGGCGCCGACCGCGGCGTCTGACGGTGACACGGGGGGAGTGGACGTGGATTCGGCTTCTTGGGTCATCGGATGGCCTCGCGGCAGTGGCGAATAATCGTTCTGCCGTGGCGGTCAAGGCCGGTCCTGGCTCGAACTCGAGCAAAGACGCCGCTCTCGCGCGCCCTGAACCGCTCGGCTAAGGTCGCGGCCTCCAAATGGATCGCGCGGACAAGGACCTCACTCGGCTCAAACCGCTCGATGGGATGCGCGGCTTGGCAGCGCTCGCGGTCGCGGTCTTCGCCCACTACCAGCACTTCGGTGGCGACCACCAGACGTATCCGTGGGCCACCGGAACGGTGACGTCGTGGCTCTACGCTCACAGTTGGGCTTTCGTAGATTTCTTCTTTCTCTTGAGCGGTATCGTGCTGACGTATCGCTACCTCGATCCGATCTCGCGGGGACGCCTCGGCCGGCGTGAGTTCTTCGTCCTGCGCCTGTCGCGGCTCTATCCCCTTCAACTGCTCACGCTGTCGATCTGCGCGGCCGTACAGTGGAGGTGCCTGGTTCTCCACAAGCCGGAGATCATCTACGATCACAGTAATCTCTATCACTTCTTTTTGAATCTCGTTTACTTGAATAGCGGAGGATTCGAAGAGGCGTGGGCGTACAATTCGCCGTCTTGGTCGGTTGCCGTCGAGGTGTCCGCGTATCTTCTCTTCTTCATCTACGCTTCGAAGAGCCGGGAGACCTACATCACGGCCAGTCTCTGCACCGTCGTCGCCGGGCTGGCGATCATCCGAATGGGCTGGATGCTGCCCATCCTCAACGGGAACATGGCGCGCGGCATGATCGGCTTCTTCGTCGGATCGTTCATCTTCCTTGTCGTCCGCCGCTTCAAAGAGCTCGGCGCCGGGCGCTGGTTCGCGGGCGCGTGCTTCGCGGCGATGGTGGGAGTTTTCTGGCTGACCTACAGCATTGGCTACGACGCGTTCGTGGGCGGAACGACGCTCCCGCTGCTCTTCGTGATCTTTCCGCTGGTCATCGTCTCCGGACTCGAGGTTCCCATCCTGGCGCAGATACTCTCACTGCGACCGTTCACCTTCTTGGGTGATCTGTCGTACGCGGTCTATCTAGTTCATGTGCCCGTACAGATGGTGCTCATCAGCATTTTGAGAGAGCGCGGCCATACCGCCCCGGTCGCGACCAAATGGTTCTTCTTCCAGTTCGTCCTCGTCGTCCTCGTCGTTGCGACCGTCGTGCACAAGCTCTTCGAGGTGCCCATGCGCCGATGGATGCGTGAACGACTCGGGTCGCTGCAGCGCGCTTGAGCGAGGACCCCCTATCCTTTCACGGGCGACCTGCCGGAGGGGCCCCAGGAGCGCCACAATGAGTGCGAACGATCCCGTCGTGGACGCACGCCCCCCCGAGCTCCGGTCCGCCTGGCTCTTCCTCGTGCCCTGTCGAAGGTTCTCGATCGAGACCGCGCTGACAGCGGACGAGGCGATGCGCCAGGTTCGCGACGTGACGGTTGGCCGCGTCGGTTCGAAAACGGTCTTTCGCGCGCGGCGCCTCGAAGGCGCCCGGTTCAAGATCATTTTCAACACGTTTCGTGGACTTCGGCCCGTGATCGTCGGCGAGGTCGCTCCGACCGAATCGGGCGCGCGCGCCACGATGACGATACGTCTCAACGGGCCCCATACCGTGCTGCTCGTGGCTTTCTGGATCGTACTTTCCCGGATCGCCGGGGGTGTGCAGCCCGCATGGTGCGTCGTCACGGTTCTCTGTCTCTGCGTGGCGTTCGCCTTCGAGGCGAAGCGCGCGGAGGCGCTCCTTCGTATTCTGCTTCTCCCAGCGCCGCCGGAGCCTGCCTCTGCGCCCGGATCGACGTTGGAGTACACTCACCGTCCATGACTTTTCGGAGTCGGCTATCCTTGGACGGCACGCATCGGACGGTGACGCTGATCGTGGGCGTGATCGTCGTCGTGGGTCTGGCGGGAGCCTTCCGGGCGGGCGCAGCGGTCGGCATCGTTGCGCTCGCGCTCGTCGGCTGCGTCCTGGTGTTCGCTTGGGCCATGGGGCCGCGCGAAGTCGTGGTCGAAAACGATGAGCTTCGCGTCGAGCGGCGCGCCTGGCGTCCGCAGCGCATTCCGCTCTACGACGTGGAAAGCGCGGATTCGCTGGCGACCGTCGGGCGGGCCGTGCGCCTCTTCGGCGTGGGCGGCTTCTTCGGCAGTTATGGCCTATTCTCGAGCAGGGCGATTGGCCGGTTCATGCTGTTTGCGACGCGAAGGGGGCAGGCCGTGATCGTCCGGAGGACGAACGGTCAATTGCCGGTCGTCATCACGCCCGACGACATTCAGGGAACCATCGACGCGATTCGAACGAGAGGTCCGTCCGACTAGGGACAGCCCCTGATCACTCGACTTCAGAGACGGGACACTGCGGGACCGAAGGGCCCGCATGCGATGCTCAGATCACCCGCGGCCTGGTGACGCGCGCCGATACGACCGTGCTAGCGACGAGCAAGGCTGCCGCCAGCCAATACGGCGCTCCGGGGATGGGCAGCCGCGATCCCGCGCGGATGGCCTGGGCGAAGGCTTGAGTGAACAAGATGGGCCCAATCAGGCCGCCCACGCCGCGCAAGCTGCTGATCGCTCCCTGGAGACGCCCCTGATGGGTCGGGGCGACCCGGCGAGTCATCAGGGCCTGCATGGCCGGAGCCGCGATTCCCCAAAGGGCGCCCAATGGAATGCCCACGAGAAACATCGTTCCGGACGACGCCGCAGCGTAGGCGGCGAAGGCGATCGCCCCGAAGGCCATTCCGGAGACGAGCGCCCCGCGCTCGCCGAGGCGCTTCACGGCGGGCCCGATCAACCCCGCCTGGACGATCGTCGTCGACACGCCGACCGCCGCGAGCACGAGGCCGATGTGCCGTTCGTTCCAGCCGTAACGATAGTCGGTGTAAATGACGAAACAGCTCGGGAGCGACTCGTGCGCCACGTAGTCCAGGAACGCGACCACCGCGAGCCCGAGAAGGGCGGGCTCGGAGCGCAAGAGGGCGAACGAGTCGAGTGGGTTGGCTTTCGCCCAGACGAGCTTCGCGCGGCGCTCGCGCGGGAGCGACTCGGGCAGGACAAAAAAGCCGTACGACGCGTTGAGGAGGCTGAGGCTCGCGGCGACCCAGAACGGCAGGCGCAGGCTGATTTGTCCGAGCACCCCTCCCACGGCAGGTCCCACGATGAACCCCAATCCGAAGGCCGCGCCGACCATGCCGAGATGCGCAGCGCGCTTCTCCGGAGGCGATACGTCGGCAATATAGGCGGTCGCCGTGGAGAAGCTGGCGGCGGTGATCCCGGACACGAGCCTTCCGGCGAAAAGCCATGCGAGGTTCGGCGCTAGTGCCATGAGCACGTAGTCGAGTCCCATGCCGAGATTCGAAAGGAGCACGATCGGACGGCGTCCGAAGCGGTCCGACGCGGCGCCGACGAGGGGTGAAAAGAGAAACTGCATCGCGTTCCACGCGAAGCCGAAGACGCCTGTCATCGAAGCCGCACGAGCGATATCGCCGCCTTCGAGCTCGATGACGAGCTTCGGAAGGACGGGCACCATGATCCCGAGCGCCAGCATGTCCAGCGCCACCGTCACGAAGATGAACGCAAACGCGGCTCGGCTCGGGGGTCGAGGCGCGGTGGGGGCGAGGGAAGGCACCCGGGCGGATCTAGCAGGTGGAGGCGTTGATTTGGCCGGCTATGCTGAAGTCATGGGCGATCCCGCGAAGCGTCGCGCGACGTACGACGACGTGCTCGCCGCTCCCGACGGCGTAATCGCGGAGCTGATCCACGGGGCGCTCGTGACGCAGCCGAGGCCCGCCGTGCCTCATGCCCGCGCGGCCAGCCGCCTGGGCGCGAAGCTCGGCGGTCCCTTCGATCTCGGCGAGGGAGGCCCGGGGGGTTGGGTCTTGCTGGATGAGCCGGAACTCCACTTCAGCGGGGGGCACGTCCTTGTCCCGGACCTCGCCGGGTGGAGACGCGCTCGCATGCAAGAGGTTCCCACTTGGAGCTCGATCTCGCCGTACTGTGGGCGACGTGAGGCGCAGGGGTGTTCGACGTTTTCTCTCCGGTCTCGTCTCACATTCCACAGTAAGCGGCTCCGACGGCCTGGAGCCACGCGCCGAAGTTGTTCTGATAGGTCGCCGGGTTACACAATGCTGCTGGGCCGTCGAGGGCCGCCGTGACGCACGCGTCGGCCTGCGCGTACGTCGCGCACGTGCCCGCAAGCGCTTGGACGTCGCACGCATCGGTGGACGGCTGGTCGACGCACGCGTAGCAGCTTGCCGTCAGGCAGTCGGCGAGACATGCGCTGTTATGGTTGCACGCCGCGGTCACATAAGGCTCGACGCACGACCGAATCCCGACCTGCCCCGCAAAGTCGAAATCGAAGGGCGCCAAGCAATTCGCGCAAGCGACGTTCGTCATTTGTTCGAAATTGAAGAACGAAGCACAGTCATCGAGGCCGCCCGCGCACCCCGCAGCGGCGTTCAGGAGCTCGTCCGCGGAGCACACCTTCTGCCGAAGCGGCGCGAGTTCCTTCAAGCCCGCCGGGCAGCTTGGATAGGGCGCGGGGCACTGCGGCGTTTCCTGGCTCGCGCATACGGGGACGGAGCGGCTCGCGTCACAAGTCGACGGCGGAGTGAGTGCCGTGCAGTCCTGGCACGTGCCGCCCGATGCTCCGCATTGCGTGCTCGCGAACCCCGGGCGACAGGTGCCGTTCGCGTCGCAACAGCCGGAGCACGTCAGCGAGCAGGGTGCGCCGCCGTCGGGCCACTCGCAGGTCCCGCCGCTGCACCGACCGCCCGACTTCGTGCAATCGATGCACAGCTCTCCGTTGAGGCCACACTGGAGGTCGCCGGTAGCCGGGCCCGCAGAGTCCTCGACGCAGTTGCCGAGCGCGTCGCAGCAGCCCCTGCAGCCGTTGACCGGGCCACATGCGCGACCGCCGTCCGGCGTGACGCAGGTCTGATTCGAGCAGAGAAACCCGTAGACCAAGCAGCTTTGGCAGGCCGCCCCCGCAGTGCCGCAGTTCGAGCTCGTGATGCCCTGCTGGCATACGCCGTATTCGTCGCAGCAGCCGGACGGGCACGACTGCTGATTGCAAACGCCCGCGTCGAGCCCGGCGACACAATCCTGGCCCGAGCACTGGGCACCGATCGCCGTACAATCCATGCAAGCGAAACCCAGGTTCCCACACTCGCTGTTGGACGCGCCGGGGTGGCACTGGTTATTTGCATCGCAACAGCCCGCGGGGCAGCTGCAGGCTGGCAATGGAGTCGCGCAACGCTGCGTGCTGCTGCACTGGAGCCCCGCCGAACGGCAATCGACGCACGACTCGCCGCCGATGCCACAGGTGTCGTCTTGATCGCCGCCCTGGCATCCTCCGAGGGCGTCACAGCATCCTTGGGCGCACGTTTGCGGCGTGCACGGCGACGGCACGCATTGCTGCAACTCGCATATCTGACCCGGCGGGCAGGCCTTGCATGCCGCGCCGCCGGACCCGCATGCCGCGGGCGAGGAGCCGGCCGTACACACACCGTTCGCTTCGCAGCAGCCTTCGGGGCACACGTGGGGATTGCACGCGACCGGCGTCGTGCACGCGCCGCCCGTCGCGGCGTCCGAGAGCGCGCACGTGCCACCGACCGACGTGCAGTCGGCGCACGCCGCGCCTCTTCGGCCGCATGCGGTGGACGAGGACCCGCCAAGGCATTGAGTGCCGGAACAGCATCCGGTGCAGTTCGCCGCGCCGCAGGTCATCGTACACTTCTGGGCGACGCAGGCCTGATCGGCTGCACACGATTGGCACGCTTGCCCGCCCGCTCCACACTCCGTCGCGTCGATCCCCGGGTAGCAAACGCCTTGCGCGCAGCAGCCGGAGCAATCGGCCGGGTCGCAGGATCCGGGCTCGGAGTCGCCGATCGTCGCGTCGGAGAAGGCATCCGGACCCGCTTCGATGCTCGCGTCGAAGTGGGTTCGCGCGTCGACGGCCGAATCGGTGCTTGCGTCCGCGTTCCCGTTCACGGCGGCATCGGAACGCGCCCCGAGGGTCGACCCGGGGCTGGGGTTCGCGCTCCCGCCGCACCCCGTGAGCGCGGGCACGAGCGCAAGCGCTGCCGCGACGAGCGCAGCCCCCGGGACGGTCATGGCCCGCAGTACTTGGCGGCGACTGCCTGCAGCCATGCGCCGAAATCTCCTTGGTACGTGGCGGGGTTGCACACGGCCGCGGGGCCGTCGAGAGCCGCTGTGAAGCATTGGTCCGCCTGGGCGTACGCCCCGCACGACCCCGACGGCGCCTGAGTTTCGCACGACGTCGGGTCCCCCGAGCAGCCGAAACAGCTCTCCGCGATGCAGTCGACGATGCAAGCGCTGTTGTGATTGCAGGTCGCGTCGAGGTAAGGGGCGGCGCAGGCGCGAATCCCCGCTTGCGTCGCGAAGTCGACCGTGAACGGGCTCAGGCAGCTTCCGCAGGCGGGGTTCGCCCCGGACTCGAAATTGAAGAAGTTGAAACAAGACGTCGTGTTCATGCCACCTGCGCACGCCGTTACGGCGCTCTCCAACTCGACCGCCGAACAGACGGGGCTCGGTGACGGCGCAGGTTCTCGAAGCGCAGCCGGGCACGCTGGGTACGCCGCGGGGCACTGGGTCTGCAGACTTGTGCAGACGCGCGGCCAGACGTCCTGATCGCACGTCGACGGCGGCTTGAGCGCGGTGCAGTCTTGGCAATCGCCGCCGGCGCCGCCGCATTGCGTGTCGGCGAATCCGCCCTGGCAGGTGCCTCGACCGTCACAGCACCCTTCGCACGTCTGCACGCAGATCGCACCGCCATCGGGCGTCTCGCATTGCGAGGTCGCGATGTTGCACGTGCCGCCGCTCACGGCCGTCGTGCAATCGACGCAGCTATCGCCGACGCGGCCGCATTGCGCATCCTCGAAACCAGCCTGGCAGTTGCCGCCGGTGTCGCAGCACCCCTGGCAGTTGAACGATCCGCACCCCGGACCCCCGTCTGCGGTCGTGCACTCTTGCTTCTCGCACGTCATACCCATCAAAAGGCAGTCTGTGCAGCTGTCGCCGGCCGTGCCGCACGCAAGGCTCGTGATGCCCTGCTGGCAAACACCCGACCCCGACTCGTCGCAGCAGCCCGAGGGGCACGTGGTCTTGTCGCAAACTGGCGGGCACACGGCATTGCCGCACCCTGCGTCGGCGGCTTGCAGGGAACACGCTTGGTCGACGCAGTGTTTGCCCGAAAGGGTGCAGCTCTGGCACACGGAGTCGCCCGTGCCGCAAAGGTCATCCGACGTCCCCGGTTGACACTGGTTGTTCGAGTCGCAGCAGCCATCGGGGCACGAGCATCCGGGCGGGACCTGGCACTTCTGCTCGTAGCATTGGAGGCCGGGGATTTGCCGCGGACAGTCCACGCAGACGCGACCGCCTGTCCCGCACTGCTTGTTCAGCGTTCCGGGCTCGCACGCTCCGAACACATTCAGAGAGCAACACCCCGTAGGGCAGGTCGTCGCGTTGCAGAGCGTGACGCACTTCTGGGCGAGGCACACCGCTTCAGCGCCGCAAGACTGACAGGACGCACCGCCCGCTCCGCATGCCGTGGTCGTGCCTCCCGGCTGACAAACTCCGTCTGCGTCGCAGCAGCCGTCGGGGCAGGTCCCCGGACCGCACGAGCCGCCGGCCTGGCACGTGCCGCCCGCTCCTCCGTCCGACACGCAGACGGCCGCAAGCGCCCCGCAGTCGGTGCAGGCGGCACCGCGCTGGCCGCAAGCGGCGCCCGTGTTCCCGGGCATGCATTGATCTTCGGCGCAGCATCCGCCGCAGGTCGTCGCGTTGCATGGCAGGGCGCACGTTTGCGCAGCGCAAACCATGCCGCCATCTCCGCACGCTTGGCACGCCTGACCCCCCGAGCCGCACGCCGCGGGGTCGATGCCCGGAAGGCAGACGTCGTCCCGGCAGCACCCGAGGCAAGCCGTCTGGCCGCAGCGGCCGGCATCCAAAGCGACGGTCGTCGCATCGGGTGAACCTCCTTCCGCTCCCATGATTGCCGCTTCACGCGGAGCATCGAGCCTCGCGTCGGGCGCCCCGTCCGCCGTCGCAACACTTCCGTCCCGCGCGGCCTCCCCGCTCGCGTCTGCGCTCGACGGCGAAATCCCAGACCCCACAGTGCCCCCGCACGCGGCCTGGAAGACAAGGAGAAGGGCGGCCGCGGCCGCAGGACGAAGACTGGGTCGTCGGGGCATCGCCGACACCGGAAGGTATCACTCCGCGGCGCCGGCACGCAAAGATGAGGTCGCACCGCTGCACGACGCCGAGTCCGCTTGGCCGCGCGCGGCATGACCGAATCGTGACCGAGCGCATCGATCGGGAAAACGCGGGCGCAGACGCGAGCGGGTCGCCAGGTCAACCGACGGCTCGGGAAAAGAGGGGGCTCCCCCTGCGAAGGCAAAAGGCGAAACGTCGCGCAAATGCTTATGGTGTGGCTCGCGGATGCGAACGGCCGAGGAGTCCACATGAACGCACGGGTATTGATCGTCGACGACGATTGCGACATGCGGGAGGCGCTGGGAACGGTGTTCTCCCGAGACGGTCAGAGTTGTGACGTCGTGTCGAGCGGATCGGCCGCCCTGGAGATCATCAATCGCCGAACGTTCGACGCCGTCGTCTGCGACGTGCGCATGGCGGGGATGACCGGCCTCGAGCTCCTCGACCGCGTCAAAAAGAGTCGGCCATCGCTGCCCTTCATCCTGATGACCGGGGCAGGTGCGGTGAACGATGCGGTCGACGCGATCAAGCGGGGCGCCTTTCAATACGTGACGAAACCCTGCGACGCCGATCAGCTGCGGGCAATCGTCGTGGAAGCGATGGGCGGTTCTCGGGAGAACGGCCATGAGGAGGCGCACAGCCAAACCCGCGTCGCAGATTCCCCGCTCATCGGATTTGGCCCGGCGATGCGTGCACTGCAGACGTCGATCGATCGGGTCGCCGCGTCGGTGGCACCGGTTCTCATTACCGGCGAAACGGGCGTCGGCAAAGAGCTCGTGGCTGAGGCCATTCACGCTCGCGGCGAGCGCCGGAGCCGCCCATTTGTAGCAGTGAATACGTCGGCCGTTCAGGCGGACTTGTTCGAGAGCGAGGTGTTCGGACACGTGCGCGGAGCTTTCACGGGGGCCGTACAAGCACGCAACGGACTCCTGACCGAGGCAGACGGAGGAACGCTCTTCCTCGATGAAATCGGCGACATGCCGATCGCGATGCAGGCGAAAATGCTGCGCGTGATTCAGTTCGGCGAAGTGCGACGCGTCGGAAGCGACCGCCCTCACCGGGTCGACGTCCGCATCATTGCGGCGACTCATCGCGACCTCCCAGCCTTTGTCCGAGAAGGACGGTTCCGCGAGGACCTCTACTTCAGGCTCAACGTACTGCCGATCCACGTGCCGCCCTTGCGGGCGCGGCGAGACGACATTCCTGCGCTCGCTCAGCACTTTCTTTCGGAGGCTCGCCGGCGCGCGTCTCAGACGCCGGTCCGTTCGATAAGCGAAGAAGCGCTTCGAGTGCTGGCAGACGGGGCGTGGCCCGGCAACGTCCGCGAACTCGCGAGCGCCATCGAGCGGGCGGTGGTCTTCTCGAACGACGAAGTTCTAGCCCCCGAGCATCTGTCACCCACGCTGGAAGCTTCCGGCCCGACCCTGTCATGGCCCCCGATGGATCGCGCTCCGTGGACGCTGCAGCGATTGAACCAAGCGTACACGGAGTGGGTGCTGAGCCAGACCGGCGGAGACAAGCCGCGAGCGGCGGAGATCTTGGGAATCGACCTGTCGACGCTCTATCGCTGGCGGCGCACGCAGCGCGATTGACGGGCAAGGCCAGCCCTGGGAGTCGGCTTTTCGGCTCACGCTTTGTCGACCAATGCCTTCAACCGGTTCCACTCCGCGTCGAGCCGCGTCTTTGCCTCGTCCCAGGTCGATGCGGTCGCGGTCTCGAGCGCCCGGTAATGCGTCTCGAACGCACCGCGGTCCGCGTGAATCTGCTTCAAGGTCGCGTCGAGGTCGGACTTCGTCTTTCCCATCGTCTGCCTTGACTTCGCCTCGAGATCGTTTACCGAGCGATCGAGTTCGACCAGGTTGACCGTCGTCGTATGACGATAGTCTTCGCGCAGCTTCATGAAGCCGCTCTGTGCCGCCGCGATCTTCTGGTCCTCCTCCTGCTGCGCGCTTCGCACTTTCTGGTCGGCCTCTTTCGTGGCTGCGCTGATCTTGTCGTCGGCTTGAGATTGCGCGGCGTTCATTTTCTTCTGTTCGTCCGAGGCGTTGTCGCATGCAAAGGCCAAGGTCGCGGCGAGGACGGTGGCGACTATCGACGTACGAATCATGGGGATCTCCTTGAAGGGGTGCGTGAACGCAGCGACGGGAGCTGCGTCCGAGAGGTGCGCTGTCCTGCGAATCGCGGCGTGCCGGCTTCGACCGCCTACGTGCGAAAGTTTCCTGTGAACCATAGAACCACCAGGACGAGCAAAATCAGTCCGGCGGGCGACCACCCGGCATATCCGTAACGCGAGTGACCCCAGCCTCCGCCCACGAGCGACAAGAGCAGAAACACGACGAGAATGGTGAGTAGCATTGGATTTCCTCCGCTGTACGTTTGGAGCCGAGACCAAGCGATGCATATGCCGAGCCTGGTTCGGGTCGTGGATATATGCCGAACATATCGTGACGACGACGGTCATCGCTTTGCACATTGCGAGGCAGCGCGCGAAGCGGGCCCGGAGTCCGGCAAGAGTTCGAGCGGTCTAGCCATCGAACGCGCCGACGAGGACGAGCGACGAGGGGTCGCTGCGGTCGGACGGAGCGTATCGTTGGACGAACACGCCCCGAAAGGTCGCGCGCGTCTCCGGGACGCGACTGGCCGTGAACGGCGTGGCGAAGTAGACCGGCCCGGCGGCGGTGATCAGTGTGC
>JBAULD010000925.1:0-10965 GCA_049578005.1 Polyangiaceae bacterium | reverse complement strand
AGACTACACGAACCATCCAGATACGCACCTCGGCGAAGAAGGGCGTCGAGGCGATCGACGACGTCGGGGCATGTTGGACGAGGAGCTTCACAGGCGCCGAGCACAAGGTCGGCGATACGTTCAACGTCGCTTCGGCGACATCTTCGTCGACTTCAATGTCAATGAGCATACGGAAGAGGGGATTGCGTGGCGTGGACGGCACCGACGTGATCTGGCGCGTCGCGGCCGACGGGCCGGCGAAGAAGGTGCAGATGATCCACCGGGGACTGTTGCCGACGTTCGAGTGCCTACGCGAACTGCGAGCGCGGTTGGGACTCCTAGGTCGGCAAGCCCACAATCCTGGCATTCACTCTCGGAAGGGCATGGCTCCCCAAGCCCGGGAGGGGGCCGCACCGACCGCGGCACGGTGACTCAAGAGGACCGGGCATAGTTTTCGGTCAACGCCAACGTCGACTGATTCAGTGTTGTACTGGATCAAGACGCCGTTTTGATCCACCTTTAAGCTTGGGTTTTCATGGAGCGAGTAACAGGTTTGGGGCTGGTGCTTGTGAGTATGGCCCTTGCCTATGGAATGACGGACCCTGCGTGGATTTTTGGGCGCTCTTGTGCGTGCGCAATCGCGGGCATTGCGGCAGTTTGCGGGACGTTCTTCGGAATGCCGCTTCTTATCACGGGGCGGATCCGCCAACGGCGCTAGTATTTCGGCCCCCGGCGAGGCTACGGCCGCCTTTATGACGCGGGTTACGGGCTTCTGAAGCCGTAGACCGCCGCACGACAAGGCCGGTCCAGCACCAAGGTTGCAGCGACCGCGCGACGCGACGAACTACCTAGACCTCGAGACCCCGCAGAATCGATCGAACTGCGCCTCAAGGGCGCACTGGATCTCAGCGATACGGCGACGGGTATTGTCCAGGTCTTGCCGAATTCGACGCTCTTCCTGATCGCTCAGCGATTGATGGCCCTCGAGGCACATCTCTGCCGCCGATCGGGTAGCTGCCTCGAGCGCTTCGAGAGCTCGTTGGTACTCGAGGCTTCCGCGGACCCATACGTCGCGGAAAGTGTCGATCTGGTCGCTTGCGACGCCGCCCGTCCCGGTTCTCACGCTGAGTTGATGGTGACACCGCTGGGTGTGAGGGCAAGTGAAAAGGAGAGCGGAGCTCGGTTGGAAACGGCTGCGCCATATCGCTCGGATGTCCAAAATGTTTCGTCCTCGTATTTCTGGGTGAGATGAGCTCGTTCAAGCGGCGAGTCGTCGCCATCGGCATCCCGCTGCTCGCCCGCATCTTGGTGATCGGGCTCGTCCTGGCGGGCTTGTTGCCGCCCGTCGCGGCGAGCGTCCAGGGGGCCGTCGCTGTCTTGCAAGAAGCCTTGGGCGGTACAGACTCCGGTCATCTTGGATGCGCCCGCTCGCGGGCTGCCCCGTTAAAACCTCCTGCACAGCGATACTTCTTGGGAGTCCCGGCATCGTCTATCGGGGCGCGGTCTCGTGCCGATTTGGCGCGAGCGGACTACCTCTCCGTCTCGACTTGCGAGACTACGGCACCTGCGGATCGATTGAACCGCCGCGGACTGGCGGGACTGGACTCTCGCTACCGCGGATCGGCTTCCGGAAGCGTCAAGGTTCGAGAATCGCACGTCCGCCGCAAATGCCAGGCCGGGATGCTCGCCCGGCCGTTTGTATGAAAGCGTTCCAGCTTAGCGCTCCCCCCGCGACCCGCGCCGGATAGTCCGGAAATCGTCCCTCCCGGTCAATCCATGAGCCGAAACGACTGTCGCGCGGCATGAGCATTGGAGTCCGGCAACGAGTCGGGCCGAAGGAGCAGCCATGGTCTACGCGTATGGTCTTCCAATTCGGAGTGCGAGCCTCGTCGGCTCGCTGCTCGCCGTATCGGCGTCGGGCGCCCTTTCTGGCTGCAGCAGCGACCTGAAAGGACCTCTGGATATGGGGTCACATCCTCCCCAGGCTGAACCGCGGTCGGCCCTAGCAGCGGACAGGGCGACGGCGCACGGAGAGCCGACTCGGTCGGTGAACCCGTTTGAAGGAGCGCGGTTTCACGTCGACCCATCATTTTCGCAGCACGTCGGCGCGACGTCGGCGCTCTACCCCGCGCTGGCTTCGAAGATGGCGAGGGTCGCGGCGCTCCCGACGGCCGTCTGGATCGACGCGATCTCGTCGATAGGGCGAATGACGGAGACGCTGGAAGCCGCGGCCGTCGAGGGGGCGAGCGGAGAAGGGCCCGTTCTCTCGGTCTTCGTTCTCTACGATCTGCCCAACCGGGACTGCGCGTCGCGGTCTTCGTCGGGCGAGCTCTCGCTCGAGGGCGGCGGCGAGGCGCGCTACCGGACGGAGTTCATCGACCCGATCGCCGCGGCGATGGCCGCGCATCCGACCCAGCACATCGTCGTCCTGCTGGAGCCCGATTCGCTCGCGAACCTGGCGACGAACGCGAACATTCCCCGGTGCGCCTCATCCGACGCCGCGTACCGCCGTTCGACGGCGTACGCCATCGCCAAGCTCGCGATGGCGCACGTCGACGTCTACCTGGACGCCGCGCATGCCGGCTGGCTGGGCTGGGCGGCCAACCGAACGAAGATCGCCGCAATCTACAAGGACGTCCTCGGAGCGGCGGGCGGCGCCGGCAAGATCCGAGGATTTGTCACAAACGTGTCGAACTACAACGTCCTCCATGGCGAGGACGGGCGGCGTCTCGAGCCGAGCACACCGTGTCCCGACGAACTCGCATACGTCGGCAAGCTCCGCGAGACATTGGCCGCCGAGGGCATCGTTGGTGAAGGCTTCGTTATTGACACTGGGCGCAACGGCCGCGCCGGAATCCGAACGGCATGGGGCCACTGGTGCAACGTGGCCGGTGCCGGACTTGGAGAGCCGCCGAAGGCTTCGCCGATGCCGGGCATCGACGCGTACTTCTGGGTGAAGCCCCCGGGCGACTCCGACGGCTCGTCGGACCCAGCCGACCCCCGGTTCGACCCGGAGTGCGTATCGCCAGACGCCGCGCGTGGCGCGCCGGCGGCTGGACAATGGTTTCCTGCGTACTTCGCTGACCTCGTACGGTACGCCGCACCGGCGCTCTGAAGAAAAACGTGAGCCAAACGGAGGCGTCCGCGGCATATGAGAGCGTGCGAAGCTTCCGCGCCGCGTCGATGTCCCCACCCAACGGACATGTCACAGACGGCTGTTTCGACGACGCCGCGGACGTGGCTGGTTTTGCCTCGCGCCTGCAAGCACTCGATCGCGAGGCCTGGAAGGCTCTCTACCTGCAGAACCGGCGCCTGGTGCGCGGGGTCCTTGCCGCCCGCGTCGGCTTCGGCCCGGAGCTCGAAGACCTTTTGCAACAGGTGTTTGCCACAGCGGCGACGCTCGTCCGAGACGGCCGGGTGTCGCTGCGGGGCGATGCCGCCGGGCTCCGCTCGTGGCTTGTGGCCGTTGCGATCCGCCTTGGATTCGCCGAACACCGCAGACGCCGCGCGGCGCCCTGCGAGGAGGTCGAGAACGCGGAGGGCGCCCAAGCGCACACCGATCCGGTGGCCCGCCAGACCCTCCGTCGCGCGCGCTCTCTCTGGCAGCGGCTGCCCGAGCGATTGCAGGTTCCGTGGCTCTTGCGGCGTCTCGAGCACATGACCATCGACGAGATCGCGGCAGCGCTGTCAATCTCGGCGGCGACGGCGAAGAGGCGGATCACCGAAGCGGACGGCCGATTCGAGGCGATGGCCAAGCGCGATCCGGTTGTTCGCGACTACCTTCGACGCGGAGAAGAGACGTGACCAATCCTTCCCGCCGCGACGAGCGACCCTCTCTAGGAGATCTGCAGGATCGAGCGCTCGAGGAGCCGCTCGACGCGGGAGCCGATGGGGCGCGCCGATTCATGGGCTGGTTCGATCGTGAGGTCGTGCCTTCCCGGGGCGACGCCGGGGCTCCGGGCCGCGCGGTCCATGCGGTTGCTTCGTTCGAAGACGTGGTCCCGTGGTGTCGTGGGGCAACCGGCCGCGGTCTCGCCCTGGGCGCGTTGGCCACCGGAATCGTCTTTCTGGTCGGGCACGCGCTTTCCCGCCGATCGCAGGTGCCCCTTCCCGAGGGCTCACGGGCCGTCGCGCGGGGGTCGGCGCCGTTCCGCGCGGAAGTCCCCAATGCTCCGGTCGGGCAACTCGAAAGCGGCGACCCATGCCGCGAGGCGGTGCGGGCGGCCGGGGTGTCGCCGCTTATCGACGACTTCGAGGACGCCAACGAACTCGTCGCACTCCTCGAGGCCAGAAACGGATACTGGGTGGTCATCGCGGACACGGACCGCAATGCATCCGAATTGGTGCTCCTGCCCTCGGTGCGCCCTCGGGCCAGTCCGACGAACCGCTACGCCCTTCACGTGGCGGGTGAGCGGCTTACGAAATGGGGCGCGTCGGTGCAAGTGGAGCTCGGGCCGACTTGCTACGACGCGTCGGCCTACCGCGGGATCGCCTTCGACGTCCTCGGTCCTGGTCGACTCTACGCGGGGGTTCGACAGATCGATGCCGTACCGGTCGATCGCGGAGGCAACTGCACGGCCGACTGTTACGACTCGCACCTGCATCCGGTCGACGCGACGAGCGAGTGGACGCATCACGAGTTCGAGTGGAGCGAGCTTCACCAGCAGCGAAAGTCGGAGCCCGCGAATCCACGCCGGTTGAATGGTCTCGAGTTCCTCGTGCGTTCCGAGGATACGCCCTACGACCTATGGATCGACAACCTCGCCTTCATGCACTGACTGTTCGAATTTCGGCGATCGCGGGCATCGCCTGCGTCGCGGAATCGACGGCGTGCGGAAGGCACGCCCGCGGCGTCGCCGAATCGGTGGACGCGTCGTCCGTCGTGTCGCCGTCAGCGATTCGGATGAACCCGGTCTTTGTGGCCAATCACGGCAAGCTCGTGGGAGCGTTCAACGGGTTCGCCTGGGTCGCGGGATCGGAGGGGACACGTGTCGACGCGCCCAATCCCTGCGACGAGCACGGTTGCTTCCGAGGAAACGACGGCGCGCTGTGCGCGCGCGGAACTATCCCAGCACGTTCCTGCTCCGACGCGTTGCCGAGCGCCTGCGGCGAAGGGGCATGGGGCGTCAAGATCGGACTAGACGTCCGCAGGGAGGGGGGCCCGTGGGGCCGCAGCGCGTCGAGCTACGTGGCCGTCGAATATCGTGGGGCTAAGCGCGTTCGACTCGCGGCCCATCGGGCCGGAGATGAAAGTGACCGGGAATATTGTGTCGATGGCTACGCCTCGGGCGCCATCGTGGGGGCAGCACGGTTCGGCATCGAATGCTGGCGGGGGGGCGGCGACGTCCTGGCAAGCTTCGAGGAGATCGACAAGTTCACGGTCGAACTCGCAGCTTCAGACGAGGCCAGCATGTTCAATTATTGCGTCACGGCGATTCGCGTCGGGAACGCCATTGATGCGGCGGTCGGTCCAGCGGACGTGCCCGCCACACGCGTCCCCAGTGCTCACAAATGACCGCCGCGACGGCTGTCATGGAGCGAGCGGGGGGATGGGGCCGCCGCGGGGCGGTAGCGGATTGAACGGTGACAGGCTTGCGTTCCGCTCTAAAGGAGCTTGTCGAAGGTTGGCAGAAGCGGCTCCGTTAGCCTGAGCCTAGACTACACGGCGGTGCAGAATGAGCGGGTCTAACCGCCAAAACTCGCGGTGAGGGCAACGGGAATCGCGTCCAAGTGTGCGGTTTTTGATGGACGGTCACAGGGCGAGTGTGATCAAAAATCGGGATGCTTCGTCGTCGCAACGGGCAGCGCGGCCTCTGGGAGGCGCTTCGATTCGGGGATCTCGAGCCCGAGAAGCAGATGGATCCAAGGCTTCGTCGGATCGACGAAGTTCTGAAGGACGACGCGCTGGTCGATGCCGTGCTCGAGGCGATGCGGGGTCGCTTTCCGCAGAGCGGGCGCCGTGGTCGTCGCGGAACGCCCGCGGAAGTGGCGCTTCGCATGTTGGTTCTCAAGCACCTGAAGAATTGGAGCTACGAGCAGCTCGAGTGGGAGGTGAAGGGCAACCTTGTGTACCGGCACTTCTGCCGAATCGACGCGGGCAAGGTGCCTGACGCGAAGACGATGGTCCGTCTGGGACAACTGCTCGAGGGTCGGTCGCTTCGCGCCGTCTTCGAGCGCATCGTTCAACTCGCCGTGGCTCGCCGCGTGACCCGTGGCCGTAAGATGCGTGTCGATACGACCGTTGTGGAAACACCGATTCGGTACCCGAGCGATTCGCGTCTCTGCGAAGACGTCGCCCAGGGAGTGTGTCGTGAGATTGAGCGGTTGCGGTCCGAGGGGGTGACCGCTCCCTCGGGCTTTCGCAACGTGCGCCGAAGCGTCACTCGCCGAGTGCGCGAGATCACCCATGTCTCCCGGCGCCCCATCGCGCGCGACGCCAAGCGCCGTGCGTTGCAGCGACCCTATCGCCGACTGCTCACGATCGTCCGTCGCACGATCCGGCAGGCCGACGTAGCGGTGAAGCGTGCAAGACGAGGTTGCCGTCCGCTTTCGGGCCGAGGGCGGCGCAGCGTTCGAAATCTTGAGCGACTCGCGCGGGTCGGCGAAAAGGTGGTGACGCAAACCAAGGAGCGCGTGTTCAAGGGCAACGCCAAGTCCTCTGAGAAACTCGTGAGCATCTTCGAGACCCAGACGAAGATCATTCGCCGAGGAAAGGCCGGCAGGGCAACCGAGTTCGGACAAATGGTGAAGGTGCAGGAGGCTGAGGGCGGAGTCATCACCGACGTCGGCGTCGTCGAGGGCACCGACCACGCCCTTCTCGTGCCCTCGGTGCAGCGACATAAGGAGGTGTTCGGCCACGTTCCGCACGTTGTCGCGACCGACCGCGGATTCTTCAAAACGGAAAATGTGCACCGCATCGAAGAGATGGGCGTTCGGTGTGCCGCGGTCCCGAAGCCAGGGTATCGCTCGCCGAGCTGGCTCAAACGCGAGCGGCAACGCTCTTTCCGAAAGGCGCGCGCGTGGCGGGCTGGCGGTGAAGCCCGCATCGCACGGCTCAAGAACACGTTTGGAATGCGGCGCGCTCGCTACAAGGGAGACAGCGGCGTCGCGCGCTCCGCGCACTGGGCGGCCATCGCCAACAACCTGATGGCTATCGGGGTCGCCCTATGAGCCCTCACCGAGCCTTCGAAGCTATCAGGGGCCTACGCGCCCACTCGAGCCCCCAGAGCCGATGGCACCAGAATCGACCAAATCGACCGGTCCGTCATCCGGTAGCCCATCGGACACTGCACGGAGCGCCCTCGTCACCCCGGATTCTGCACCGCCGTGTAGACTAGACTAGTCTAGCAGGCCGTTGATAAAGGGCTGTTCGGAGGGGCCGGAGCGGATTCGGGGCGGCCGCCGCGACGCGAAGCATGCGTGACGAAGCAGAAACCGCCGAAAAGGGTGGCGACGACAGAAGCCTGCCTTTTTGCGGTCGAATCTTTGGTGAGCCCATCACGAGATGGCAGGCAGCGTCGAAAAACGCTCTGCAACCTAGCTCAGACACGGAGGCGTGGTACGAGGTGTAGGAGGTATGTTGCTCTCCTTCCTGCTCTCCTTAGCTGCATTGCTCGTGGCCATCGTTACCGACACCGTCCGAAGCCTTTAGTTTGGAGTTCCTGGACGGTGCGCGCTTCGAGCTTGACCGCAGCACGATCGCTTCGACGAGCGGCACGGAACGATCGCCGGGCGGACATCAGAGGTTTCGAAACCAGTCCAAGCGACTATTCAAACCAGGTGATGTCGCTCGAGTTTCGCTCAGGGGACACCGGATGCTAGAAGCTCTTTCGCGGCTCCAACGCCCGCTCGCATTCAGGGAGTGCGGGCGCACCGGAATCCGTCGACGTCGAAACCGCTGGGCGCATCGTCGACGTTGCGTACCAGGGGGAGCAAGTCCGACTCGTCGCTTTCGAAGCTGCCGCCCCGGATCACCTGGGAGGTGCCGAGGTCTGTCGTAACGGCACATCTACGCAAGGCTCGACGTAGCCGCCTTCCACCGCCACATCGAACCACGAATCCGGGTTCCATTCCCATAGCTCGCCGGCCAGATCGAGCTGACCCCATAGGCGCGCAGGATCGAGCGCCTTGGAAGGCTCGGTTCGCGCCCCGCCCCGGCCCGCGAGCATCCGGAACGGGCCTTGCTTCTGTGCGAAGCGTGAAGGCCCGCCGGAGCACAAAAGCGGGGATGACCCTGGTAGCTCTGGTGATCATTGGGTGCAGTCAACCGTCGGCTCCTGTCGCGATCCGGCGACGCCCCTCGATGACGGGCAGATCGCCGAGATAGCTGAAGCCATCGATTTTCAACAGGCTCGGACGGCGCGCCTCGCGACCAGCAGCGCCTCCGATCCCGAGGTTCGGGCCTTCGCGGGGGGCCTGCTCCTCGACCACGAGGAGGAGCAACAGTCCGAGGGTGTCCTGGTCAAAGGGAGGCGACGCATCGACGTGCAGCCCAGCGCCCTCACCGAACGCTTCGAATCGGCCGCTCGGGAGACTCGCAGATGGCCGAGCAACGAGAGCGGGTCGACTTTCGACCGCGACTTTCTCGCGAGCGAGGTCAAGGAACAGACGCGACAGCTCGACTGGTTGGACCACATTCTCGTGCCGGTCGTGCACGATCCTGGTTTCGGTGCCGAGCTCCTGCATCGGCGATCGATCGCCGCACCTCTTCTCGACGAAGCGAGCCGCGTCCCTCCTCGCCTTCCGGCGCCCTGACTACCGGACGTAAAAGTGCGAAACTAAGCTCCGCAGCACACGATGGACGCCGAATCCACGCTCCTGTTGCTCTTTGCCGCGGCCACCATCGTGTCGCTCAACCATGCCGTTCGGAGTGGCCCCACGTGACTCCTGCGCGGAGGGCGGAGCGACGTGGTTTGAGGGTGAGCGAAAAGTCGTGCACGCCCCCAGGTGCAAACGGCGCGGTCGACGACGAGAAGGACCTGGCGCTCGCTCGGAAAGCGCTCGACGACCTTCGAGCAGAGGCGCGGAGGCCAATGAACCCGCGTATGAGCACGCTTGCCGTGGATGGATCGCCCGCCGAGGAGATAATCTCGAGGGCTCGAGCCTTTCAGATGATCGTCATGGGTACACATGGGCGGACGGGACTCCGGCATCTCCTGATGGGAAGCGTGGCCGAAGCAGTCGTCCGCGGAGCGCCCTGCCCCGTCGTGACCATTCATTTTCCTTCGCCGGATGGCACCCCCCTCGCTGCGACGACGGAGAACTGCGCCGAGTAGGACTCCCGCAAGCGGCAACCCTCGTAGGGACGCGCACGTTCAGGTAGCTCGCGTGCTCGCGATGAAACCCGTGAAGCTCGGAGGCAAGGCAATCATCGGCAGGAGCTCTCGAGATTTCCGCTGCCCGAGTTCATCTCGCACGTCCCCGAGAAGCGGCTCGGCAAGATCCGCTTGGAAGCGGGCGCGTCGTGATCGAGCGCGCCTACGTTCACGTGGGGGGGGCCAGAGTTCTCCGGCAAGGCGACCCTGATTGAGCGGAGCCTCCGCACGATCGGCAGTCTACGATCGCGGTCCGCTTTCGGCGCAATGGCGATATCTCGCCGAGTCCGTGGAAACCGCGCCCGCTCGAGACGCTGGGCTGCGGGCGCTATCGCGCAGCCGGGGCGGAGGCTGCAGTGCGTTTCGATTTTCCCGCCGCGGAAAGGGATGGCGACGGCTTCTCTTTCAGCGGCCATGGCGGGGAGTCGAGTGAGAGCGAGCGCAGGAAAGGCAGTTGTGCGCTTGACGGAGAGAGCTTCGTCGCCAAGGCGTTCGCGCACGCGTACTGGCAGCTGGCGCCGACGCATCAAAGTTTGGAGCGAGCGGGGCTTGTCGTAGTCAACGCGTGCGAGAGCGTCAGGCGCAGCGTTAGCGTAGCTCGCTGCTCGCAGGTGAATCGGTACACCGTCAACGTGCGACCCGACGTCGGCTCCGCGCTGGGCGACGCCG
Organism: Polyangiaceae bacterium; assembly: GCA_049578005.1. Classification (GTDB taxonomy): domain Bacteria; phylum Myxococcota_A; class Polyangia; order Polyangiales; family Polyangiaceae; genus Palsa-1150. The sequence goes on along the minus strand of JBAULD010000925.1, from coordinate 1,003 downwards.
CATCCGAACGAGAGGACGTCGTGTCCGTACGAGATAACGTCGTCTACGAGGGACACGGCGGTCGTGTCGCAGCGTTTGCCCTGGAAGACGTACGGCGCCGACGAGGCCCGATCCGTCGTTCGCCGCGCGTTCGACGACGACTTCGTTCTCACGAAGTGCACGACGATCGCGTTCATCGAAAGCAAGGCAGAGACGTACCGAGGGAACGCGACTCCAAGAAGTAGCGGCCGCCGCGAGCTGCAAGCCCTCGTGGGAGACGAACCGTGGATAAGGGAGCATCGAACATGAAAAACTTCCGCGACATCCTGGCGGGCATCACCCCGCCCGTGTGCAACCACGCTTGCAGACGGCGCTCCGAATGCCTCCGGCAGGGCCCCTTCGCTCCACGGGCGTTACCCCGCTTCGTAGCTACTACGGGCCCGTCCGTCGGGCTCTCACCTTCGCCTCGCTTCGCCTTTCGGTTCGCTCAGCTACCTTGCTCCGCGGTTTTTCTCCGCGGGGTGAGGAGCCCTTCCCTGCTTCCACTCACCCCGCCAGGAGTGCGCCCTCGCAGAGCGCTTTCGGTGGCGCCCGCGGCCTTCGCCAAGTTTTGACGGCTCGGCTCCCGGAGTTCACTACTGACGAGGCCTCAACCGAACGTTCACTCATCGTTGCGGCCCGCGCACTCGCTCACCCCGCCAGAAGCGGGGCTTTGTCAGTGGGCTTCGCCGTCAGGGTCTCCCATGACGGCGCCACCCCAGCTATGCGGCTTCGATCTTCTGCCGCCTCGGGACTTTCACCCTACGGGTCCATAAGTTCCTCCAGGCATTACAAAGATACCCAGATCGTCGCGGTTGTCTTGGGTCGGCGCCATGATTTTCGATGCGTATTCCGATATTTGCGTGAGGGTCGGCGTCTCGCCGAGTCCGGGCGACACGGACTTTCCAAAGAGAAATCAATTACTTAAATACACCATGACGCCAGCCCTTTATCTTGCACTTCGCTTTTCGCTCCGTGGTGTTGG
>JBAULD010000924.1:0-20740 GCA_049578005.1 Polyangiaceae bacterium | reverse complement strand
GCGGGGGGCCGGGCGGCAGCTGCTTCGCGGGGTGGGCGCCGCGGCCGGTGCGGGCGCTCTTATCGACGGTGGCTGGGCGCTCGCCTCGGCAGTGCGCCGGGTGCGCGCGGGGAACATGACCGGGCGGCAAGCTACGGTGCACGTGGCGCGCGAAGCTGGGAAGGGAGCGGCCGCGACTGCGGCGGGTACGGCCGCGGCGGCGCTGCTCGTCGTATTGACCGGCGGCGTCGCGGCTCCCGCTGTTTTCGTCGTGGCCGGGGCCGCGTCGCTGGGTGCCAAGATGGGGCTCGACGCGTGGCTGGGCAACGGCGTAGGCGCGCAGGCCGTTTCGGGCTGATGCGTCGCCCAATGCTCGCGCTGGCGTGCGCCGCGATGCTGCTCGCCTGTGCGGGTTCGGCGAAGCGCGAGGCGTCGATCCTCGTCGCTGCGGTGGATCGATATCGGCGGGCGGACAGCGCGTCGAAGCCGGGCGAGGCGCAGATTGTGGCGGCGGTGGCGTGTACCGACGCGAAGGTGTGCGAGGCCAAGCGGGCGTGCCTCGCCGCGCTGGATCCGACCGCGCGGGCTATGGCGCTGAAAGACGAAGTGGCGCGCAGGGTCACGGATCTGCAAGAAAAGCGGCTCGGCGCGGATTCGCCGGAGGCGCGCGCGCTTCCGGGCAAGCTCGACGAGGCGGAGAGGCTCCTCCGGGAGGGTCGCGCGAAGATGCCCGACTGCGAGAAGCTTCTCACCGATTTGCAGGTGGACTACGGCGTTTGACGTACGTGCGCGGGATCGGGTAGTTGGAGGGCGAATGAGCGCAGCTCGTTTTCGGCTCAGTTAGCTTCGTTCTCGTGTCAGCGAGCTTCGTTCCCGACGGAGTAAGCCTCGTTCATTCATGAGTGAGCCTCGTTCATTCGTGAGTGAGCCTCGTTCATTCGTGAGTGAGCCTCGTCCTCGCCTCAGTGAGCCTCGTTCATTCATTGAGTGAGCTTGTTCATTCGCGAGTGAGCCTCGTTCTCGCCTCAGTGAGCTTCGTTCATTCGCGAGTGAGCCTCGTCCTCGCCTCAGTGAGCTTCGTTCATTCATGAGTGAGCCTCGCTCTCGCCTCAGTGAGCTTCGTTCATTCATTGAGTGAGCTTGTTCATTCGTGAGTGAGCCTCGTTCTCGCCTCAGAGAGCTTCGGTCTCGAGGGAATGAGCCTCACTCTCCCAGGAGTGAAGCTTCACGCCGGTGCCGTACGGAATGGTCACTCGATACCGAACGATATCCTTCGGATACCGCACCTCGCCGCTTCACGAACGAGCCTCGCGTCCTCGTGAGTGGGGCTCGCTCTCCCCCAGGCGAAACTCGCTCGTCGCCGTGCGGGCTTCGGGACCCGGAGCGGAAGACTCACGGGTCGGACACCGAAGCTCGGTTCCTCACGAGCGAGCGTCACCGCCTGGGCGACAAGGTCGCAGCAGCATGCACGCTCGCAGCTCCTGCCAACGCCAGCCCGAGCGCCAACCCCGCGGGGGTCCGCGCGAACGCCGTGAAGAAGAGAGACGCGGCGAGGACTCCCTGACCAAGGACGATCAGCCGATCTCGGCCCCACGCATCGGACAAGAGCGCGATCCCGGCCTCGAGCGCCGCGGCGGCGACCAGGGGGAGCGCAAAGGCAAATGCCACGTAACCGCGATGGGAGAGCGCGAGTTCGCGCTCGACGGACGGCGCGCCCGACACGGCGACCCCGCTCCAGAGTTCGTCGACGAGCAGGAGCGAGAAGACCGCTCGACCTAGAACTGGTTGTCGGCCCGCGTGTACACCCTACCATGTGTGCACATGGGACGAGGAAAAACAGCGTCCGCCACGACGAACCGCGTCACGATGAGGGAGTTTCGGTCGGCCCCAGCCAAGGTACTGAGACGGGCGGCGCGAGCGGGCACCAAGCTGCGCGTGGGCGCGTTCGTCCTGGTCGTCGAGGAAGCCGTGGCGGAAACGGCCGCACCGACCCTCTACGGCTCAATGGCGGACTCCGGGAAGATCCTCGGTGATCCTCGGAGCCTCCTCTCCACCGACGATCGGTGGAGCACCGATGGGTGACGAGCCCCTCCTGCTCGACACGTGTGCCTTTTTGGACTGGACCCTCCGGGGCCCAATGAAGAAGGCCGCGGTCCAGAGCCTCGAGCAGGCCGCACGGGAGGGACGCGTATTCCTCTCGCCACTCTCGGTACAGGAGACCATGCGCCTCGCTGAGAAAGGACGACTGAAGCTCAAACCAACGGCGATGTCGTGGACGCAGCGAGCGATGCGGAAGATGCGCCTCTCGGAGGGCCGCTGCGCAGGTGGCTCGTAGAACGTCTGCCCTACTCGCGACCCGCGTCAAATCCGCGTCAATGTTCCGCGCGCGCTCGTGCCATTCTGGGCGTCGCCAGCCGTGCGTCGCGTCATCGTCGTCGCTGCCGTCGCCATGGCGTTCGGCGCGTGGCGCGGCCGCCCTCGGCCCCCGTCCGCCGCTTCACGCCTCGCTGCGCGCCAGCTCCCGAGCCGCAGCCACGACTTGCTCGAGCTGCGGAACGCTCGCTCGCTCGAGCGCGTCGGCCAGGCCGACGCCCGGGACGTGCGCTCCGGCGAGCAAGCGCGGCGGCGCGTAGAGCTGATAGAAGAGCTCTTCGGTTGTGCGGCGAAGCAGATGCTCCCCGAAGTTCGTCACTTCGGTGTCCTCGTTCAGGAAGAGAACGCGGTTGGTCTTGAGGACGCTCCCCTTCACGGCTTCCCAGTCGTATGGGCTCAGCGATCGCAGGTCGATCACTTCCACTTCGATGCTCTCGCCCGCCAGCCGATTCGCCGCCTGCAGGGCCATCGGGACCATGCGCCCGTAGGTGACGATCGTCACGTCTCGCCCCTCGCGGCACACCCGCGCCTGGCCGATGGGGATGAACAGGTCCTCGACGGGCGGCCAGTCCGGGCGCCATCTCGAGCGGTCGCCGAGGGGCGCGTCGATCATCCTCGACAAGAGACGCTCGTCGTCCGGCTCGCCTGGGATGCGCTCGTTCGGCTCGGCCTTCGCCCGCAGCAGGGCCTTCGGGGCCAGAAACATCACGGGGTTGGGATCGGCGATCGCCGACAGCATCAGCCCGTACGCGTCGAGGGGATTGCTGGGCATCACGATCTTCCACCCGGGGATCCGCGTCGCCTGCGCGTCGAACGAATGAGAGTGATAAATGCTGCCGCGAATGCCGCTTCCGACCGGCGTCATGAGGACCATCGGGCAGTTGTAGTCGCCCGCCGACGTCCAGCAGATTCCGCCCGCGATCTTGAGCAGATCGATCATGTTGAACGCGTAGTCGCAGAATTGGATCTCGGCGACCGGACGCTGACCGGCGAGGGCGAGGCCGATCGCCGTCCCCACAATCCCGCGCTCGTCGAGCGGCGTGTTCCACGCGGTGATGAGACCCTGCGACTGCGTGAACACGCCGCCGAGCGGCGGGCCGACGTCCTGCCCGAACACGTCGGTCACTCCGAGGCGCGCCTCGCCGACGTGCAGGGCGAGGCGTATCGCTTGGACGACCGTGGCCATCTATCGCGCCCCGTTTCGCGATCGATCGGCGTCGCCGGACGCAGGCGCTTGGGCCCTCGCCGTCTCTCCGACGATGTCGCGGTCCGCGAAGACATGGTTCCAGATATCGGCGCCCGTGGGGACGGGCTCGTCGCGCACGCGCTTGGTCGCCTCGAGCAGCTCCTGCGTGTAGCGAGCGCGGAGCTCGTCCATCTCTGCCCGCGTCAGGATCCGGCGTGCCTCGAGCTTCTCTTCGAACTGCGCGAGACAATCGACTTCGTCCGAGACGAAGTTGGCGCCAGAGGCCGACGAATGTCCGTAAAGGCGAGATACGGTCGCCTCGAGGAGAAACGGCTTTCGCTCCAAGCGCACGTAGCCGATTGCCTTCTCGAGTTCCTGGTAGCAAACCTCGGGATCGTTGCCGTCGATGACCGCGTTCTTGATTCCGAACGCCCGGCCGCGATCGGCGATGTGCTTTTCACCGTGCTGCTCGCGAGCCGGAGTGGATATTCCCCACTCGTTGTTCGCCACGATCATGAGGCACGGAAGCTCGCGGCCCGGGCGCGAACACCAGATGAGGCACGTCGCGAAGTCGGGCTCGGCCGTCCCCGCGTCGCCGCCCTGCACGATCGTGATCCCTCGGCCTCCGGCCCGCTTGTTGGCGAGCGCCGTGCCCGGCGCCATCGAAAACTGGACTTCGATCGGTGACGACACGGGCAAGACATTCCACTTGCGCACCGAGTAGTGGTTGCAGAAGTTTCTGCCGCGCGAGTAAATGTCCGCGTTCGTGCTCTTCATCTGCCGGAGCGTGTCGACCGGATCGGCGCCCATCGCGAGCAAGGTCGCGCTCGAGCGGTAGTGCAAATGCAAATAGTCGTACTCCGGGCCTTGTCCCTTGTGGACGAGCATCCCGAGCGGCGTGTTGAGCGCCTCTTCACCCGGACCGCCAATCCAGAAAAAGCCGTCCCCCTGCTTGTTCATGCGAATGAGGCGCTCTTCGAGGCAGCGCGACCGGAGCATCCCGTCGTGGATCCGGACGAGCAGCTCGGGCGCCAGCGCGGACTGCTCCGCTGCCGGGGGTTCGAGTGCCCTCATCGTGGTCACACCGCACTCTTAGCGCGTAGGCGGCGTCCTCGGAAGGACGCCTTCGTGTCTTAGCGCAACGCGTTAGGAAGGTGCGACTATCGGCTCGTAGGCGAGGTTGGGCGCAAGCCAACGTTCGACCTCGTGCAGTGCCATCCCCTTGCGGCGAGCGTAGTCCTCGACTTGGTCGCGCCCGACACGGCCCACGTTGAAGTACCGCGCCTGCGGATGTCCGATGTAGAGACCGCTCACGCTCGCGGCCGGGAGCATCGCTCCGTGCTCGGTCAGCGAGACGCCGACGGCCCCGGCGTGGACGAGATCGAAGAGCGCGAGTTTTTCGGAGTGGTCGGGGCATGCCGGATAGCCGAACGCCGGACGGATGCCTCGATACTTTTCGGCGATGAGGCCGTCTTTGGGGATTGCCTCGCCGGGCGCGTACCACGCCCGCCGGACCCGCTCGTGGAGCATTTCGGTCAACGCCTCGGCGAGGCGGTCGGCGAGCGCCTTGGTCATGATCGCGTGGTAGTCGTCGAGCTCCTTCTCGTAAGCCGCCGCGAGCTCCTGCACGCCAATGCCGGCGGTGACCACGAACGCCCCGGCCCAATCGCGAACGCCACTGCTCTTGGGGGCCACGAAGTCGGAGAGCGCGAGGTGCGGTCCGGGGTCGGTCTTTTCCTGCTGCTGGCGAAGCATCGGGAATCGGACGAGCGAGCGCTGGCGCGACTCGTCCTCGTAGAAGACGATGTCGTTACCCTCGCTCTGCGCCGGCCAAAGGCCGTACGCCGCCTTCGCGACGAGGCGCTTTTCGCGGACGATGCGGTCGAGCAAGGCGCGGCCGTGCGAGTAGAGATCTCGCGCGGCGGATCCGTAGCGAGGGTCGTCGAGGATCGCGGGGAATTTGCCGACCAGCTCCCACGCGGTAAAGAAGAACGTCCAGTCGACGTATTCGACGATTTCGGCGAGCGGCACGTCGTCGAGCACGCGCAATCCGGTGAAGCTGGGCTGGACCAAGTCTTCCCCGCGCCACTCGATCCGCAAGCGGCGCTCGTTGGCCTCGGCGAACGGTACGACCGGTTTGGCGCGCTTGTGCGCGTGGAGCCGGCGGAGCTGCTCGTGGTCTTCACGCGTCTTTTGGAGAAAATCGGTGCTCTTCTTCGGATCGAGGAGCGACGACACCGTCGAGACCGCGCGCGACGCGTCGAGCACGTGCACCGTCGCGCCGTCGTACTCGGGAGCGATCTTGACGGCCGTGTGCTGGCGGCTCGTCGTGGCCCCGCCGATGAGGAGCGGCAGGACCATCTTTCGGCGCTTCATCTCTTTGGCCACGGTCACCATCTCGTCGAGCGACGGCGTGATGAGGCCGGAGAGGCCGACGATGTCGCACTTCTGTTCGATCGCCGTGTCGAGGATCTTGTCGCAAGGGACCATCACCCCGAGGTCCACGACGTCGTATCCGTTGCACCCGAGGACGACCCCCACGATGTTCTTGCCGATGTCGTGGACGTCGCCTTTGACGGTGGCCATGAGGATCTTCGTATTGCTCTGACGCATCTGCGGGCCGAGGCGGGCCTTTTCCTCTTCCATGAAGGGCAAGAGGTACGCGACCGCGCGCTTCATCGCGCGCGCGCTCTTGACCACTTGCGGGAGGAACATCTTGCCGGCGCCGAAGAGATCGCCGACGACGCGCATGCCGTCCATCAGCGGCCCCTCGATGACGTCGAGCGGCCGCGTGGACCTCGCGCGGGCCTCTTCGGTGTCGGTCTCGATGAAGTCGACGATGCCGTGCACGAGCGCGTGCTCGATGCGCCGTTCCACGGGCGCTTCCCGCCAGGCGAGGTCTTGTTCCCTTTTCTTCCCCGCGCCTTTCACGGATTCGGCGAAAGACACCAGACGTTCGGTGGCGTCCGGGCGGCGGTCGAAGATGACGTCTTCGACGTGGTCGAGCAGATCTTTGGGGATGTCTTCGTAGACCCCGATCTGTCCGGCGTTGACGATCCCCATATCCATGCCGGCGCGGATCGCGTGGAACAAGAACGCCGAGTGCATCGCCTCGCGGACGACGTTGTTGCCGCGGAACGAGAAGGAAAGATTGCTCACGCCGCCGGAGATTTTCGCGCCCGGGCACGTGTCTTTGACGATCCGCGTGGCTTCGATGAAGTTTCGGGCGTAGGCCGCGTGCTCCTCGATCCCGGTCGCGATGGCCAGGATGTTCGGATCGAAGACGATGTCCGTCGGATCCCACCCGGCGCGCGTCGTCAGAAGGTCGAATGCGCGGCGGCAGATCGCGACCTTCCGATCGACCGTGTCGGCCTGCCCTTGCTCGTCGAAGGCCATGACGACGACCCCGGCGCCATAGCGCCGGATCCTCTTCGCCTTGTCGAGAAAGTCGCGTTCGCCCTCCTTCAGGCTGATCGAGTTGGCGATGCCCTTGCCCTGTAGGCACTTGAGGCCCGCCTCGATGACCGTCCACTTCGAGCTGTCGACCATGAACGGGATGCGTGCGATCTCCGGCTCGCTCGCGATCAAGTGGAGGAACGTGGTCATCGCGCTCTCGCCCTCGAGCATCCCCTCGTCCATGTTGACGTCGAGAACGTTGGCGCCGCCCCGCACCTGGTCGAGGGCGACCTCGACGGCCTTGGCGAAGTCACCCGCTTTGACGAGCTCCGCGAACCTCTTCGATCCGGTGACGTTCGTTCGTTCACCGATCATCATGAAGTTCGAGTCCGGTCGGATGACGAGTGGCTCGAGCCCGGACAGGCGGGTGAAGCGCTCGACCTTCGGCGGCGTACGCGGGGCGAGTCCCTCGACGCGCGCCGCGATTGCGCGGATATGGTTGGGCGTCGTGCCGCAGCATCCGCCTACGATGTTCACGAGCCCCTGATCGGCGAACTCGCGCACCAGACCCGAGGTCGTCTCCGGGGATTCGTCGTATTCGCCGAACGCGTTCGGGAGCCCGGCGTTCGGGTAGCAGCTGACGAGGACGTCCGCGACTCGCGAGAGCTCGGCGACGTGCGGGCGCATTTCGCGGGCGCCGAGGGCACAGTTGATCCCGACCGCGAGGGGGCGCGCGTGCGCGATGGAGATCCAAAACGCCTCGACCGTCTGCCCCGAGAGTGTTCGACCGCTCCTGTCGGTGATGGTCATCGAAACGATGACCGGAAGGCGGACGCCCTTTTCTTCGAACACGTCTTCCACGGCGGCGAGAGCCGCTTTTGCATTCAGCGTATCGATGAATGTCTCGAGGAGGAGCAAATCGGAGCCGCCGTCGACGAGGCCGCGCAGCTGCTCGGCGTACGCGTCCCGCACCTGATCGAAGGTCACCGCGCGGAAGCCCGGATCGGCCACGCTCGGCGAGAGCGACAGCGTCTTGTTGAGCGGGCCGACGGCGCCGGCGACGAAGCGCGGCTTTTGCGGCGTACGCTTCGTCCACGCCTGGGCACTCTCCTTGGCCAGCCGGGTGGCAGCCACGTTCATCTCGTACGCCTTGTCTTCCAAGCCGTAGTCCGCCTGGACGATCGAGGTCGAGTTGAACGTCGCGGTTTCGACGATGTCGGCGCCCGCTTCGAAGTAGGCATCGTGCGCGCCGCGCACGATGTCTGGACGCGTGAGCGAAAGCACGTCGAAGTCGCCCTTGAGGTCGTGTGTGTGGCGTTCGAACTTCGCGCCTCGAAAGTCCCCTTCGGTGAGGCGGCGCTGCTGAAGGAGCGTTCCCATCGCGCCATCGAGCACGAGAATGCGGCGGTTCAAGAGTTCGCGAAGGATCGTCTCCGTGTCAGTCATGCACTCCTCGTGGCTTTCTTGAATAGGCGGAAAAGGGCATACTTGCTAGGAGCGCCATGGGCGAATCCGGGAAGCCGAAGCGTCCCCACCCCAAACCGGAAGGACACCGTTCCCATCCTCCGGCGCGGGATGCGCGCGTGGAGCGTCCCTCTCCGGACGCGAACGGCGCCGCGAGTCCTCCGCTCCGCGTCCCCAACGAGCACGAAGCACGGCCGCAGCGAACGGGCACGGGGCCGCGGAACACCGACGGGGTGGCCGCGCGAATCGCTGCGCTCGAATTGGAGCTCGCGCGGTTGGGGGAAGAGCGTGGAGCCGAGGCCGACGAGCTTGCGCGAATGCTCGTGCGCGTCGCGGACGCCGAGCGAGCGAGGGTGACGGCGGAAGAGCGTTCGGCGGCGCTTGCCGAGCGTGTGTGCGAGCTCGAGACGCAGTCCGAACAGGGGCGGCGAGAGAACGAAGCGATGCGCAATCAGGCCCGCCGAAGCGCGGAGATGGCGGAAATGGCGTCGCGCCGCGCGGGACTCGCGGAGAAGTCGGCCTCCGACGGCGCAGCGGCCCTCGAGCGGGCAGGCGCCCAACTGGAGGCGGACCGGACGCGTCTGACCGATCTCGAAGCGCGCCTGGCACGCACGAGGCGAGAACACCTGGCCGAAGTCGCGGCGCTCCGGGTCGCGCACGAAGATGCAAGCTCGCAGACGAACCGCGCGCTGGAAGCGGAGCGGGCGTCGGGCGTGCAGGCTCGCCAGCAAGCCATCGCCGCGCAGGCGGAGCTCTTGGCGCTTCGGGAGGCCGTGGCAAAGACGGCGCTGCTGGTCGACGAGTTGGAGCGGCGAGAGGAGATGACGGCGGCGTTGCGTGCGAGGGCTCTCCGGGAGGCGCGTCGCATTCTCGGGGGCCAGGAGCCTCCGGGGTCCGTCGGTCGCGAAGAGAGCCGGCTCGACGCCGCCAATCTCGATTTGCCCGAGCAGTAGAGCGTGGCCGAGGGCTCAGCCGAACGCGAACGGCTCCCGATCCTCCCGACTGCAATCGAACGCGACCCCGGGCAAGTGCGCGACGAGCCGCTCACGGAGCACCGTTAGGACCGCTCGCTCGCTGACGGTGTGCAGCAGACAAATCGCGCTCAAGCCCGCCTCGACGAGGCGAATTGCATCGTGATGCCTCAGTTCGCCCGTCACGAAGGCTTGAGCGCCGGCGCGGATTGCATCGCCGATGAGCGCCCCTCCGCTTCCCGCGCACACCGCGGCTCGGCTCACTTCTCGGTCGCCACCGCCGGCGACGAGCACGTCTGCGACTCCGAGCGCGCCTTTCAAGCGTTCGCTCAACGCGGCGATCGTCGCCGTTGGAATCCCGCCGACGCGTCCGAAACCTCGCGCGCGCCCGAACGCGGCCGTTCGAAGCAAATCCACCGCAGGTTCCTCGTAAGGATGGGCGGCCCGTAAGGCGCTCATCACGGCGTCGACCCGGGCGATTGGAACGACCGTCTCGAGGCGGAGTTCGGGCGCCGTCTCGAGGCGGCCCGACTCGCCGACCGCCGGGCGCGTCCCCTCCTCGCCGAAGAACGTCCCGGTACCGGGAGAGCGGAAGCTACAAGACGTGTACTTGCCGATTTTGCCCGCTCCGGCCGCGAAGAGCGCCCGACTGACCCCCTCGACGTGTGCCTCCGGCACGAAGGTGACGAGCTTGTACTCTGCGTCGGGCGGGTCGATGGCCTGGAGCGGAGCGCGATCGGTCATCCCCAAAGCGTCCGCGAGGATGTCGTTGGTCCCGCCGTCCGCCGCGTCGAGGGCGGTATGAGGACTATAGATGGCCACGTCCGCCCGAGCCGCCTCGTACGCCACCGAGCCTGCGACGAACCGCTTCTGGGGGTCGAAGATCGGCGGATGGTACGAGACGATCGCCCCGTATCCTCCTCGCACGGCCTCCTCTACGACCGAAAGCCGGCAGTCGATCGTCAGGAGCACCCGTCCGAAGGCACGAGAAGGGTCGCCGACCAGAAGGCCGACGTTGTCCCATGGCGCAGCGAGTTGCGCGGGTGCGATCGTCTCCATCGCCCGAACCAGGTCCGCCACTATCATCGGCGACTCCAGGCTAGCCCCATCCGAGGACAGGCGACGGCATAGCAAGCTCGGCGCGCTCGAGCGAAGGCAGGCATGGCGCTGGCAGCTGGGCCACCATGCAGAACCGTATTGCGGTCGAGCCGTACGCTCGCCCGGGCGTCGTCGAAGGGGGACGCGGGCGGAAATCGGTCCCGCCGGAGAAGCCCGAGCCCTTCGCAGTCGCGCTCGACCGGAAGAGCCGCGCGTCGGTCGAGGCGCTCGCCCAGTGGCACGCGCTGTCCGCAGGGGCGGCCCCGCTGATCTCGCCGGACTTCGTGCGGCTCACCGCGCGCCTTCTCGGCGAACGCGACATCACCCTCTTCGGAGCCCGGCGCGGCGGCGCAATCACGGCAGCGCTGCCGATGGCGCGGCACGGACGCACGCTGCGCGCGGTGCACGGCGCGCACACGCCTCGTGTGGACCTCCTCGGCGAGCCGACCTCGATTCCGGCGCTGTGGCGCGCCCTTTCGGAATCGGGCGGGTGGGACGTTCTCGAGCTGCGCGCCGTGCCCTCCGATTCCCCGCTGTCGCAGATGTTGCCCGAGCTCGCGCGCGCGGATCGCTGTCGGGTTCGGGTGGAGGAGACCAGCCGCGCTCCTTGGTTTCTCGTCGATGGAATCGAGCAGCGTGTCCATCGTCGCTTTCGGGGGGACATGCGACGGCTCGAGCGACAGATGGGTGGCGTGGAGCTCGAGCGGATCACGGCCTTCGACCGGGCTGCGCTCGCAGACATGGTGCGCTTGGAAGCGGCTGCCTGGAAAGGCGCGGCGGGCACGGCGATAGCGTGCGACGCCCGGCTGGCCGCGTTCTACGTGGCTCTGGCCCGCGTCTTCGCGCGCAAGGGAGCGCTTTCGTTGGCGTTCTTGCGAGCCCGCGGCGCGCGCATTGCAGGCCAGTTCGCGCTCGAGGACGCGACGACCGTCCACCTGATGAAGGTCGGTTACGATCCCGCCTACGCGCATTTCGGACCAGGGCAGATTCTGGTGCGGGAGACCGCGGCCGACGCCGCGAACCGCGGCCTTCGCCGTTACGACATGCTCGGCCAGGACACCGCCTGGAAGATGAAGTGGACGAACGAAGTCCGCCCTCATGTCAAGATCACCATTTATGCACCATCACCCGGCGGGGGGGTCCGTCACTTCGTCCGAGAGATCGCGCGGCCCCTCGCCGGCCGCGCGCTACGCCGGCTCCGAAGGGGGGCCGGATGATTCGGCCCCCGAGCGCTATTCGGCGGGGTTGGGCTTCGGCTCCGCCTGCGGGCGCTCACCCTTACCGCTGACGTCGATGCGCATGCCGTAAAAGCTCCGCCACACGAAGAACAGCATGACGGCGAAGCAGGCGGCCGCTACGACGGCGGTCGTCTCGCGCGGAATCGGGTGCATATCGTCGTTCGCGAGCTCGACGGCGAGGAGGCCGAAGAGGGTCGTGAACTTGATGATCGGATTCATCGCCACGCTGCTCGTGTCTTTGAACGGATCACCGACTGTGTCGCCGACGACGGTCGCCGCGTGCAGCTCCGAGCCTTTTTCCTTCAGCTCGACTTCGACGATCTTCTTCGCGTTGTCCCAGGCGCCGCCCGCGTTGGCCATGAAGAGGGCCTGGAAGAGACCGAAGAGGGCGATCGAGATGAGGTAACCGACGAAGAAGAACGGATCGAGGAACGCGAAGGCCAGGGTGCCGAAGAAGACGACGAGGAAGATGTTGAACATCCCCTTTTGCGCGTACGTCGTGCAGATCTCGACGACCTTCTTGCTATCGGCGATCGAGGCTTTCTCGGCTCCGTCGAGCTTGATGTTGGCCTTGATGAACTCGACGGCCCTGTAGGCGCCCGTTGTGACCGCCTGCGTGCTCGCCCCGGTGAACCAGTAGATGATCGACCCTCCCGCGATCATGCCGAGCAAGAACGGCGGGTGAAGCAACGATAGCTTCTGGATCTTCTCGGGATTGGTGAGCCCGTCGGTGAGGAGCACGATGATCGCGAAGATCATCGTCGTCGCGCCGACCACCGCCGTCCCAATCAGCACCGGCTTGGCCGTGGCCTTGAACGTGTTGCCCGCACCGTCGTTCTCTTCGAGCATGTGCTTGGCCTTCTCGAAGTCGACGTCGAAGCCGAAGTCCTTCTTGATCTCCTCTTTGACGTTGGGAACCGTTTCGATGCAGCTCAGCTCGTAGACGCTTTGTGCGTTGTCGGTCACCGGGCCGTACGAGTCTACGGCGAGCGTGACCGGCCCCATGCCGAGGAACCCGAAGGCGACCAGGCCGAACGCGAAGACCGGCGAGACGTCCGTCGAGCTGACCGTCATGGTCGCGCCGAGCCCCATCCCGCTCACGAAGTACGCGACGCCCATCAGCGCCATCATGGTCATGCCCAACCAGAAGGCGCTGAAGTTTCCGGCGGTGAGGCCGGAGAGAATGTTCAGCGATGGCCCACCCTCGCGTGATGAAGTGACGACTTCTTGGACGTGGGCGCTCTCGGTCGAGGTGAAGACCTTCACGAGCTCGGGGATGATCGCGCCCGCCAGCGTGCCGCACGTGATGATCGTGCTGAGCTTCCACCACTGCGAACTGTCACCGCTGAGGTCCGGGATGAGCGCGTACGACGCCGCGAACGTGAACACGATCGACACGATGGACGTGATCCAGACCAGCTGCGTGAGGGGCGCCTCGAAGTTCAGCTTGTCGGCGTCCCCGTACCGCGCCTTGGTGATGGCCTCGTTGACGAAGTAACTGATGCCGCTCGAGATGATCATCAGGATGCGCATCACGAAGATCCAGGTCAGGAGCTCCACCTGGACGACGTGATCGTTGACCGCCAGAAGGATGAAGACGATGAGGGCGACGCCGGTCACTCCGTACGTCTCGAAGCCGTCGGCGCTCGGGCCGACCGAGTCGCCCGCGTTGTCCCCCGTGCAGTCCGCGATGACGCCCGGGTTGCGCGCGTCGTCTTCCTTGATCTTGAAGACGATTTTCATCAGATCGGAGCCGATGTCGGCGATCTTCGTGAAGATACCGCCCGCCACGCGAAGCGCCGCGGCCCCGAGCGACTCGCCGATGGCGAAGCCGATGAAGCACTTGCCGGCGTACTCGTGGGGGACGAGCGTCAGGATGCAGAGCATGAACGCGAGCTCGATGCTGATGAGCAGCATGCCGATGCTCATGCCCGCCTTCAGCGGAATGGCATAGACCAGGTACGGCTTGCCTCGAAGGCTCGCGAAGGCCGTTCGACTGTTCGCAAATGTGTTCACGCGGATGCCGAAGAGCGCGACCGTGGCGCTCCCGGCGATGCCGACGATGCTGAAAACGAGGATCAGCAAGACGATGCTCGCCGACTCGCCCTTGAGAACCCCGTAGTAGACGACGATGACGGCGCCGATGAAGACCCAGAGCACCCCAAGGAACTTTGCCTGTGTGACGAGGTAGGTCTTGCAAGTCTCGAAGATGAGCTCGGACACCTCCTTCATCGCACGATGAACTGGGGCGTTCTTGAGCTGCATGTAGACGACAAGGCCGAAGAGCACGCCGAAGGCGCACACGATCAGCCCCAGCATCAGCAGCTTGCTGGCCTCGATACCGAAGAACTGCTGCGTATCCAGCTCCGCGGGGACTACGAGGGAGTCCTCGCTGGAGCCGTGGTGGGTGGGCGTGAGCGCGCCATTCGCGAACGCCGAAACGCTCAGGAGGGACGGGAACAGCAGAGCGACGGTCGCAAAAAGGACTCGAATCGAAAGGCGAATTGCGCGGCTGTACGAGATGGACTTCATGCGAACCTCGACGGTTTCGTTTGGACGTTGCGCTCACTCGCTGTGACCGCAACGCCTGCGATTCCGAGTGGTTGGCCGCCTGCGGCGGGTTCGCAGACGCTTCAGCACGCCTCGTCTCGCCCGTGAGTGCGGCGAGCGGCGCTGCCTTAGCAAGCTTCTCTGGGTTTGTAAACATCCGGGCGGCGCCCAGGCACGGACGCAGGAAAGAACCGGAAGACCCGTTAGGCTGGTCGGCATGAATGCGAAGGGTCTGGACCGACTCTACTTCGCCCACGTGGCCGACCTCGAGCGGCGCTGTGCGAAGGTCCTCTCCGACGAGGGGTGGGACGCGATGTGCCTCCACTCGGGATCGCTCGTCCGACGCAGCCGGTTCGACGATCAGTTCTGGCCCTTTCGACCTTGCCCGCACTTTCAACACTGGCTCCCGCTTGCGGAGCCCGACTGCATCCTCGTCGTACGCGCCGGCGCTCGGCCGGCGCTGATCCGCCACGCATCGAGGAGCTTCTGGGAAGAGCCGCCTCGGCCCGAGAGCACCGCGTTCGAGGACGCGCTCGACGTGATCGAAGCGCCGGACTTCGCGGCGGCGAAAGAGCAACTGCCGCGCGGTCGCGTCGCATTCGTCGGGGAGGACCCGGCGCGGGCCGAGGAATGGGGCATCGGCTCTTACGCGGCATGCCCCGCCGGCCTCGTTCGGGCGCTCGACGCGCTCCGCACCACCAAGACGCCGTACGAGGCGGAATGCATCGCCGAAGCGAACCGGCGGGCGCGCGCCGGGCACGAGGCCCTTCGAGACGCGTTCCGGGGAAGCGACGCATCGGAGCTCGACCTTCACCTTCTTTTCCTGAGGGAGACCGCGCAAGACGATCCGGAGACGCCCTACAAGAATATCGTGGCCTTCGGGCGCCACACCGCGACGCTCCACCACGTCGCGTATGGGCGGCAGGCGTCCGGCCTGGACGCCGAGTCGCTGCTGGTCGACGCGGGGGCAACGTGCCGAGGTTACGGTTCCGACGTCACGCGCACGTGGCTCAAAGGGCGCGGGGCGGCGGCGAGCGCGTTTGCCCACATTCTGGCGGGCGTCGAAGCCATGCAGCAGCGCCTCTGCTCCTCGGTGCAGGTCGGCGCTCCGTACGAAGCGCTGCACGACGAGTCGCACCGGCAGCTCGCTTCGGTCCTGCGCGACGCAGGAGTGATCCGGGCGTCGGCGGAAGAGGCCGTCGCGACCGGCGTGACCCGGGCGTTTTACCCGCACGGGCTCGGGCATTCGCTGGGCCTGCAGACCCACGACGTCGGATGCGGGCTACGCGCGCCGCGCAAAGAGAACCCGTTCCTTCGCAATACGAGCACCGTGGCGGCGGGCCAGGTCGTTACCATCGAGCCCGGCGTCTACTTCATCGAGAGCTTGTTGGGCGCGCTGCGCGCCGACGGACGGAGCCGGCAGGTCGACTGGGCGTTGGTGGACGAACTCACGCCGCTCGGCGGGATGCGCATCGAAGACGACGTACTGGTGCTCGAGGACGGACCGCGCAATTTCACGCGGGAGCAACTGCCGATCGGGGGTGGCCGCGTCGGATGAGCTGCCGGCAGGGCGTCAGCTGCCCGAGCGCCTTGGGAACCGAGTCAACCGTCGACGCGCCAGGCTTCGCGCAGAATCTCCGCGACTGCGTCGTAGAGCGCCTCGGGGATCGCCTGGCCGGGCGCAAGCTCGACGAGGGCGCGCGCGAGCGGTACATCGCGCACAATGGGAATCCCATAGTCCAGGGCGGCCTGGCGGATACGTGCGGCGACCTCGCCCTCGCCGCTCGCGACGACGACAGGGGCGTCGTCCACTCCCTTCTCGTCGTAGCGAAGGGCGCAGGCAACGTGGGTCGGGTTGACCACGACGACCGTCGCGGAGCGCACTTCGGCGATGGTCGCCTGCGCGAGAAGCTCGTGGTAAGCGCGTTCGCGCGCCGCTTTGAGCTGGGGATCTCCCTCTGCGTCGCGATGCTCGCGCCTGACTTCCTCCTTGCCCATTCGGAGCTTGCGAATCCACGCGCGACGGGTCACGACGAGATCGACGAGTCCGATCGCGAGTCCCACGAGCGCGGCGCGCCACGCGAGGCCGCCGGCGACCTCCTCGAGGACGCTCCCGATCCATCGAGGGCGACCGACCAGCCGGGCGATCGAGACCACGTGGGCTTGAAGGGCGTCGTAGGCGAGCAAACACACGACGGTGCCCGCCACGATCGCCCTCGCGACGGCGAACAAGCGCGTGGCCGAAAAAAGCCCTTGGAGCCCGGCGATGGGGTCGAGCCGTTCGAGCTTCGGCGCGAGCCTCTTGGTGGCGACGACTCCGCCCGTCTGCACCGCGTGGACCAAGGCGCCGGTGATGCCCGCGGCCAGAAGGACCGGGAGCGTGAGCGATACGATGGTCGTCGCAAGCTCGATCGGGTCGAACCGAGGGGGGCCGTGCGAAGCCGAGGTGGTCGAAAGAATGGCGTCCAGCTCGTCCCTTGCCCGGGACGCCAACGCGCGGAGAGCCGGAGGCAGGAGGGCCACGGCAACGACGAACGCGACCGCCTGCGCCGCGAAGGCGCTTACGCCGCTATCCCCCTCTTCACGGGCCTTTCGGAGGCGACGCGGCGTGGGCGCTTCTGTCTTGTCGGACATCTCTCGCTTCTTCCAGTTGTGGTGCCCGCCTCATCCAGGGTACGCAGGGAATCGTGAACGAAAGCCATGTGAACGGCCACACCGTCCGTACTCCCGGCGCCGAGGGCGCCGCACCTCACGACGCCAACGGGGCGAACGTCCGCCATCACGACGACTCCACCGTTCTTCCCGTCGCCCCGCCCAGCCTTGCCGCGCGGCCCACGACGACGACCCATTCGTCCGTCGATCAAGTCCGCGCGGCGGTCGCGCGGGCGAAGGCGGCTCAGTACGAGTGGCAAATGCAGCCTTTTGCCGAGCGGGCGAAGGCGCTCACGCGAGCCGCGCGAGAGATGCTCCGCCGGCGAAGCGAAGTGATCGCGCTCGCGCGCGAAGAGATGGGAAAAGTCGACGTCGAAGGGCTCTTCAACGAAGCGCTGGGGCCGCTCGACAACGTGAAGAGCTGGGCCGAGATCGTCCGGCGGGCCACCCGACGCCAGCAGGTCCGCCTCAACCCCATCAGCTTCCCGCGCAAGCACGCGTACGTGGACCTCGTCCCGCGCGGCGTGATCGGCGTCATCGCGCCGTGGAACTTCCCGGTCGCCGGGCTGTACCGGCCGACCATGCCGGCACTTCTCACCGGCAACGGCGTGGTCGTCAAACCGTCGGAGTTCACGCCGAAGACGAGCGCGTGGCTCATCGATCGGCTGGCGGCGGAGCTGCCCGAAGGGCTCGTACACGTCGTCCACGGCGACGGCCGCGTGGGCGCCGCGCTGGTCGACGCCGGGATCGACGCCTGTGTGTTCACCGGATCCCCCGAGTCGGGGCGAGCGGTGCGCATCCAATGCGCGGAGAAGGGCATCCCGTCGAGCGTCGAGATGGGGGGCAAAGACCCGGCGATCGTTCTCGCGGATTGCGACTTGCCGCGCACCGTCGCAGGGATCACCCACTGGGCCCTCTCGAACGTCGGGCAAGCTTGCGGTGCGATCGAAGTCGTTTATGTCGACGAACTCATCGCCGACGCCTTCGTGGCCGCGATGCGAAACGCGTGGACTCGGCTGCGCGTGGGGCCGCAGCGGTTCGCAGACGTCGGTCCGCTCGCCAACCGGCGGCAGCTCCAGACCGTCGTGGCTCACGTCGAAGATGCGCGCGCGAAAGGGGCCACGGTCGTGTGCGGCGGCGCGCCGATCGGGAGCGGTCTCTTTTACCCGCCGACTCTGCTCGACAAATGCACCGATCGGATGCGGGTGGTGCGCGACGAGACGTTCGGCCCCGTGCTGGCCGTCATTCGAGTGGCAGGCGCCGCCGAGGCGGTGCGCCGGACGAACGAGGGCCGGTATGGTCTGGGCGCCTCGATTTGGACGCGGGACATGGCGCGCGCAAAGCGCCTGGCCGAGCGACTCGATGTCGGCGTCGTGACGGTCAATAACCATTCGTTCTCGGGCGCGATTCCCGCCCTTCCCTGGAGCGGCACGCGCGAAACAGGATTCGGCGTCGCCAATAGTGTCCACGCGCTCGCCACGTTCGTCCGGCCCCGCGCCACGGTGATCGACCAAGCAAAGCGCCCCGAGTTCTTCTGGATGCCCTACGACGAGACCCTCTGGGACATCGGCGGGATCGTGGCCGGCCTGCAGCTCGGACGCTTCGAGGGCGCTTTGCGGCTGCCGATGGCCATCCGACGGCGCCTGAAGACCGTACGCGAGTTCTTCAGCTGATTCGTTCCGCGATCTTCTCGGCGGCGCGGGTCGCCGCCGCCATGATCGTGAGCTGCGGATTGACGCCGAGCGGTCCCGGCACCGTGCTCCCGTCGACGATGTAGAGCCGCCGGACGTCGTGTGCCTGATGGTCGGTGTCGACGACGCTGGTCTTCGGATCGCGCCCCATCTTGGACGTGCCCAGCGGGTGATAGCTCGTCCAAGCGATGTCCGCGGGGCCGAGCCGTACGGAACGGAACGCATCGAGATCGCGCCGTCCTTTGAGTGAGCGCATCTTGAGGACGGCCGGGTGTAGCCGCGTTGCGCCCGCGGCCAAGCACATCTCGCCCACGTGGACCATCGCTCGATGCATGCGATCGACGTCCTCGGCGGTGACGCTGTACGTAATCGCGGGAAGGCCGCCGACGTCGCGCCAGACACGACCGTTGCGAGTCGAATCGCGGACCAGCATCGCGAAGTTGGCCAGGTGGTCGATGCGCCCGAGGGTCTCCATGAGGCGGCGCCCGGAGAACGGAAGAACCGCCGCGGCGACGTTGAGATCGGGCTGGGCAGCGGTGATGAGCATGCCCTCCCGCAAGAATTCGTCGCAACCGTAACCTTGTGGGATGTGGGCGTGTCCTCGAATCTGCTCCTCGAAGAGCGCCGAGAACCCGCCGCTCGGGTGCGTGCTGAGGTTCCTGCCGACCTGGCCGCTCGTATTGCAGATCCCCTGCTTCATGAGAAAAAGCGGCGTCGGGACGGCGCCACCCGCCAGCACGACCGCGCCGGCTCGCACGCGTATGGCTCGACCCTTCTTGTCGACCGCGTCGATGCCGACCGCCCGGCCTCCGTCGATCACGACGTTCTCGGCACGCAGTCCGGTGAAGAGCACGGCCCCCTTCTCGAGCGCCGGCGGGAGGTAGGCGATGTTGGTGCCCCGGCGCGCGTCTGTCCTGCATCCAAAGTCGCAAAACCCGGACCCGTCGCACCCGGGCGCATTGCGCCGGATCGGAAAGTGGTTCCACCCGAGCGCATCGCAGCCGCGCGCCATGACGTCCCCGATGGGACCGACGGTCGAGCGGTCCGCGTCTCGAACGTCGAGAATCGCCTCGACGCGTTCGAAGTACGGCCGCATGGCGTCGGCCGAGAAATCGCTCGAGTCGGTGTCTTCGCACCAGCGATCGAGCACCCACGGCGGGGCGCGAAAGCAGGTGCCCCCGTTGATGGCCGTGGACCCTCCGACCAGCCTCCCCACGAAGACGGGCATGGCCATGTTGCCGACCGAGAACGCGCCTCGGTAAAAGCGCTGATGCGCGCGGACGGAGCTCCCGTCGAAAGCGTCCCGACGGTAGTGCTCCCCCTCTTCGATGAACACCACGGCGAAACCGCGATCGGCAAGCTCCCGTCCGACGACCCCGCCGCCCGCGCCCGTGCCGACGACCACGACCTCGCAATCGACGTCGCCGCCCTGCCATTCTTCGGCGCGATGGATCTGACGAAGCCAGCGCGGTGTCTCGAGCGGCCCTACGACGTTGAGCTTCCCGCCGAGCTTCTCGTATACGGCGCGCTGATCGAAGTGCACGAACTTGTAGACGGTCGAGACGAGCGCCAGCGGCGTCTTGAGAACGGGGTCGTCCTCCCATCGGCGAATGAGCGCCTCTTGCTGAGCCGCGGACAAAGCGTCGAACGATCGTCCCGCCTGCGCGATCGCGGCGGCCGCCAGAGTCGCCTGAGCGATGCGCCATGCCTTCGGCAAACTCGGATGAAACGCTTCCAGGACTTCCTGGGCGCGCCCCACAGTCGCCTCGTCGGCGGCCGGAATCGAGGCAGAACCGGGAACGATGGCCTCCGCAAGAGCAAGCGCGGCGCGGTACGAAAAGCCCCCGCGCCGGCGTGGATCGTCGGGCGACGTTCGGGTCGAAGAGCCGGCATGGAGATCGCTCATCGGCGCGCAATCTACACGAAAAGCAGCGGTTTTCATGTGGAAGATCGATCGCGCGGCGCAGCAATCAGACCGCTCGCTCCGCGGCGCGATCGATCGTAAAGGTAATCCGCGTGAACATTACCTTGCGCGACCCGACCTATACGCCGCCCGCCGCGCCCGGCCTCGCAGAACGAATTGCCGAGAAGCTGATCCACGACGCGCGGGATCTACCATTCTTGAAGCTGATGGTGCTCCTC
>JBAULD010000923.1:0-3639 GCA_049578005.1 Polyangiaceae bacterium | reverse complement strand
AGCGTGAACGGCTTGCTGATCGATACGTTCGGGACCTTCTCGAGAAAGGCGCGAGCTCGAGTGGAAAAGGCTCCGCCCGTCATGAAGACGATGCGTTTCGCCAGTTCCGGAGCGGAAGCCTGCAAGGCCTCGTAGACGTCGATGCCCGAGACGTTCGGCATCATCACATCGCAGAAGATCGCGTCGTACGTCTCGCCGCCCGCGATTTTGACGAGCGCCGCTCGAGCGTCCGTCTCGACGGTGACATCGTGCTCCGACCGCAAAATACGGGCGATGGCCAGCGCGAGCGCTTCCTCGTCGTCGATGACGAGCACCCGACCACGACGCGGCGGCCTCGAAGAAGGCCTGGCGCTCTTGATCGTCCCGCTGACGGGGCGCGCGGGCGGCAGCACCACCCGGAACGTCGTCCCCTCGCCTACCGTGCTTTCGGCCGTGATTTCTCCGCCATAGGAAGCCACGATGCTGTGGCAAATCGCCAGACCGAGACCCATTCCGCTGCCGACCGGTTTGGTGCTGAAGAACGGGTCGAAGATTCGAGGCAGAATCTGGGGCGGAATGCCGGGGCCCGTGTCCCGGATCTCCGCGACGGCCTCGCCCCCGTCATTCGTGTAGGTGCGGACGTGAATTTCGTGGTGCTCGGCGTCCCCCTCACCGATGGCCTCGGACGCGTTCATGAGAACGTTCATGAATACCTGCGCCAGCTGTCCCTCGCTCACCTCGACCGGGGGCGTCTTCCCATAATCCTTTCGGAGGCGTGCGTGATGGCGGAGTGTGTGGGCCGTCATGCGTACGGCCGCCTCTAGGACGTCCGCTAGCTCGACGATCCCCGAGCCGTCGCCGTCCACCCGAGTGAACTTCTTCAAGTCTCGGACGATGCGCCTCACGCGATCGGCGCCGTCGTCTGCATCGCGAAGCGCGTCCACGATTTCCTGGAGGCGCCCCATCGCGCTCTCGAAGCGGCCCTTGTCCTCGTCGTGCACGTTGAGGCCACGGAGGTTCCCGATGATTTCTTTGAGCCCGCGCAGTGAGAATCCGAGATTGGCGACCACGTACGTCAGCGGATTGTTGATCTCGTGCCCCGTTCCCGCCGCCATCGTTCCGATGCTCGCGAGGCGTTCGCTCTGGGCGAGACGTTGCTCGAGCTTCGCTCGCTCGGTCACGTCGCGAAAGACCACGACCCCACCGACGACTCTTCCTTTGTCGTCCACGATGGGGGACGCGCTGTCGTCGATGACGAGTTTCGTTCCCGTCCTGAGGACCATCGAGGTCTTCGGCGGCAGCAGAACGGTCTGCGCATCGCGCAGCGCGACGTGCACGGGGTTCTCGACCGCCTGACCGTCCGCGCTCGTGAGCCGGATGACCTCGTCGACCTCTCGCCCGATCGCCTCGGCGCGCGTCCAGCCCGTCACCCGCATCGCGACTGGGTTCATGAACGTGATGATGCCCTCCGAGTCCGTCGCGAGCACCGCGTCCCCGATCGAGTCGAGAGTCGTCGCAAACCAACGCTCGCGAGCCTGGAGCTGCTCTTCGAACTCGTGTTTCTGGAGGGCGACTTCGATCGCCGTCCGAAGATCGCGGTCGTTGAACGGCTTGACCAGGTAACCGTACGGGTGCGTTTCCGCCGCCCGCGCGAGCGTCGCGTCGTCCGAATGGGAGGTGAGGTACACGATGGGAATTCCGAGACAACGCCGAATTTCCGAGGCGGCGGCGATTCCGTCGGTCTCGCCCCTGAGCTTGATATCCATCAAGACGAGCTGCGGTTTCAGTGCCTCGGCATACTGAAACGCCTGAACGCCGGTCGCGACCGTCCGGGGGACTGCGTAGCCGAGGTCGCTCAACGTCTGACGGATGTCCTGGGCGATGATTTGCTCGTCTTCGACTACGAGAATGGTCGCTGCTGCGTTCATCAAGACTCCCCCGGACTTGGACCCAGACTCGTGCGAAGTCTGATTTTTTCGGCTTTCAGGCCGATCGAGCCGTAGAGCTCCGCCTGCGCCTCGGAAGGTACCGCGGCGCAGCCGTCGCGCCCACAGCGATTGCAAGATGCCGGACGATTTCCCGTACGGATCCCACTGTCCCGGACATGTGGTATGCGGGTCCGGAGACGATTCAGGAGAAATAGCAGAGGGGACGAAACCATCGCGGGGGGATCACCAATGAATATCCAGGGGAATACCGGAAGCCCCAACACGAGCGACGACGGCTTCGAAGCGCTGTTTCGCCTGCCGTCGCTGGGTATGCTCGTCAGCTCGCCGCAAGGCGTCATTCTCGACGCGAATGCCGCGGCCCTAAGTCTCCTGGGGTTCGGCCTCGAAGAGATGATCGGTCGGACGAGCGCCGATCTCGATCTCTACACCGAAACAGACCGGAAACGCATTCTCGCAATGGTACAAACGCAGGGGTTCGTTCGGGATTTGGAATTGAGGATCAAAGGGAAACTCGCCAACTTCCTCGACGTGCGGGCGACGATTCAGAGCGTCGTGATGCACGGAGAGCCCCGGTATGTCACCTCGTTCGTCGACATCACCGAGCGCAAGGCGGTAGCGGAGAAGGAGCGCCTTGCTCAGGCGAAATTCAGCGGTTTCATCGAGGCCGCGCCCGACGCGGTCGTGATTTCGGACCGGGACGGGAAGATCGTTCTCGTCAACGCACAGACCGAGAGGCTCTTCGGCTACGAGCGGACGGAGCTCCTCGAAAAGGCCGTCGAGGTCCTCGTTCCCACTCGATTCCGTCATTGCCATCCGGCGCACCGCGACCGGTACCGCGCGGACCCAAGGGCGCGCGCCATGGGCTCTGGCCTGGTGCTCTACGGTTTGCGGCGAGATGGAACGGAGTTTCCCGTCGAAATCAGCTTGAGTCCGCTCGAGACCGAAGACGGAACCGTCGTCTGCAGCACGATTCGCGACGTGACGGAGCGAAGCCAGGACGAGGCCAGAGCGCGTCTGGCCGCCATCGTCGAAGCTTCGGACGACTGCATCATCGGCGAGACGCTCGACGGTGTGGTCACCAGCTGGAACCGAGCCGCCGAACGCATCTTTGGATATACGGCCGCGGAAATGGTCGGCACCCCCTTTGCGATCCTATGCCCTCCCGACCGGGTCGACCAGCACTCCGAGATTCTCCGACGTGTCGCCCAGGGCGATGGAGTCACGCATTTCGAGGTCTTGCGGCGAACCAAGGATGGTCGCGACATCACCGCCTCGATAACGGCCTCGCCGGTGCGTAACCAGGAGGGCGTAGTCGTTTCCGTCGCAAAGGTAGCCCGCGACATCACGGCCCAGAAAGAGAGAGAGGCTGCCCTCCAAGCGTCTCTCAAAGAGAAGGAGGTCCTGCTCCAAGAAGTCCATCATCGCGTCAAGAACAATCTCCAGGTGATCGCCAGCCTGATCAACATGCAACTCCGTAAAGTGGACAGTCCGGCCGCCCGAGGCGCGCTCGAAGAATGCCGCAACCGCGTGCTCGCGATCGCGCTGATTCACGAGAAGCTCTATCAGTCGAAGGATTACGGGCGCGTCCAATTCTCCGACTATATCCGGAGCATCGCCAGCAACGTCTTTCAATCGGCGGGCGTCTCACCCGGCGTGGTGCAGCTGACGGTTCAAATCGAGCCAATTGCCCTTTCGGTGGACAAGGCCATCC
>JBAULD010000922.1:0-31306 GCA_049578005.1 Polyangiaceae bacterium | reverse complement strand
GATGGGTCCCTCTTCGTCCACCTCGATTCTCGCGAGGTTCACTATATCAAGGTGGCGCTCGATCGACTTCTCGGCCGCGATCGATTCAAAAACGAGATCATTTGGGCATACGACTACGGCGGGCGTCCGAAGAACCGGTGGCCAAACAAGCACGACACCATTCTTTGGTACGCGCTGAACCCCGACGACTACGTGTTCAACTTCGACCAGATGGATCGGATCCCATACATGGCCCCAGGGCTCGTCTCGAAGGAGAAGGCCGAGCGCGGAAAGACCCCAACGGACGTCTGGTGGCACACCATCGTCGCAACAAACAGTCGCGAGAAGACCGGCTATCCGACCCAGAAGCCACTCGGCGTGCTCAATCGCGTGATCCGGGTCCACTCGCACCCCGGCGACGTGGTGCTCGATTTCTTCGCCGGTAGCGGCACCACGGGGGAAGCGGCCGCCTCTCACGAAAGGGGTTTCGTCCTCATCGACCACAATCCGGAGGCAGTCGCGATCGCCGCTTCTCGGCTCGCGATCTACAGGCCCGAGTGCGTGGGGTTCTCGGCGATGGCGGTCGGCCAAGCAGCCCCAGTCTGAGCTGCACGGTTAACTGCCGCGCTCGGCCGAGGGCCCTCAAGCCCAGCTCCCGTTCGTTTGGTTAGGAAGCTTCTGGGGGCGCGGACGCCGGGCCGGGGGACGCCACGCTCGGCGGGTGAGCAGCGGCCTTGGACGTCCTCTTTGGCGGCGCGCTCTTCTTGGCGCCATGGCTCGCGGCAGCTTTGCGCTCCTGCGCATGGCGCTTCAGGCGCGCCTTTTTCTTCACTTGGGCCTTGCGGCGCCTCATGTTCATCGAACTTCGTCGGTCGTGCTTTCCCACGTGCGGGAGAATGCCCACGGTGGGAGCCAGGCGTCAAGCGGTCACGGAGCGAATCGCGCGAAGCCGAGAGGCCGGCTCAGCCGGTACCCTCCGCGGCGGCTGCCTCGCGGCTGCGCACCTCGAGTCGGTAGCGGCTGTTTATCGTCTCGATGTAAAAGACCTCTCGGCCGGCAATCCGAAGGACCCGTTTGACAGGCGTTGTGACGTATTCGTGCATCCCGTCGGGAAACTCGATCACGACCACGGAGCCCTTCCGTGGCGCTCGGACGAGGCGACCGGCCACGGCCCTGGCGCCCTTCCCGAGCTTGCGCAACACCACGTCCACAAAGAGAATCTAGCATCGTTGTCGCGGGCGTCTACTGGTGCTCAGCAGCGGGGCGTCCGTTATTCTTTTCGCGTATGGCGGCAACAGCCATCACCGTACCTGCCAGGCGTCCCGCGGGCATGTGGGCGGGAGCAGCATGCCGGGTGGCCCAACTTAGAGGGCGCCGCCCTTGGCGACGCATGCGACAGCCCAGACCTCGGCCTCTTTTACATGTCCGAGTGCCTTCAATCGGCGGGCGTTGGCGCATTCCGGGCCGTCGTATTTCCCGGGCTTACTCGAGGTCGGGCTGGGGGGCGCGGGGGCAGGAGCGCTCGGGACCGCTGTTACGGTCAGACTGGGTGCGCCGGTGCCGGGTGGCGGCAGGGGACGAGCTGGAACGGCTGGGTGCGCAATGCCGTGGCTCCCACCGCCTGTAAGGGGCGGGACGTCCAGACTGCCGCCTGAAGGTCCGGACGGGTCCAGCGCGACCGCGCTCGGCGCTAAGGACAAGGCCGGCGGGGGGGAAGATGTCCCGGATTGATCGAACAAGACCGCTTTCGGTGCTCCGCCAACGCCCCCACGCAAGGAGAAGACGATAGCGCCCGCGCTGATCACCGAGACCACCCCGGCCAGGGCCAGCAGAGTGCCTCGACCCTTTCCGTGCAGATCACTACGGGGCGGGGCTTGCGGGATGGCGGCAGGCGTTGGGAAGGACACGTTGCCCACGGAGGACGTCCGGGACTTCATCTGGAGGGCTGGCCCCGGAGCCCCTGCGCCGGACGAACCGAATGCGACCCCGACGTCGAGCGGCGTCGCCATCTCTGTCCTCGGCCCTCGCGGCTCGGATTCGGGCTTGCCCGACACGCTGCCTTTTTCGGAAAGCGCGCCGGTGAACCCATCGACGAACTCGCCCACCGATTGAAAGCGCTCGTCCGGCGACTTGGCCAGCGCTCGTCCGATAGCCCGTCGCATGGCCTCGGGCACGGCCCTCCCCTCGGGAAGAGACTCGATCGGAATGGGGGGTTGGGTCATGTGCTGCGTCGCCCATTCCCAGGCTGTGTTCGCGTGGAATGGCAGTTTGCACGTAAGCATCTCGTAGGCCATGACGCCGAGCGAATAGATATCGCTACGCGCATCGATGGTGCGTCCCGTAAACTGCTCGGGGCTCATATACGGCGGCGTCCCCAAGACCATCCCTTGCTGAGTCAACTTCTGCTCGCCGGTGTCGAGCTCGCGGGATCGCTTGGCGATGCCGAAGTCGAGGACTTTCACGAAGTCTTTCTTGCCTGCTCGTTCGACGAGAACGACATTTTCCGGCTTGAGGTCGCGATGGACGATGCCGCGCCCGTGCGCCTCCTCGAGCGACCCGCCGATCTGCCGCAAGATCACTCCGGCCCGAGCCGGGGACATCGCTCCCTCTTTCTCCAAGATCGCGGCGAGGCTCTTGCCCTGCAGGAACT
This sequence comes from Polyangiaceae bacterium, assembly GCA_049578005.1. Classification (GTDB taxonomy): domain Bacteria; phylum Myxococcota_A; class Polyangia; order Polyangiales; family Polyangiaceae; genus Palsa-1150. The sequence continues at coordinate 28,677 of JBAULD010000922.1, read as the reverse complement.
CCATTACGATGTAGAGAATTCCGTCATCGCTCGATCCGAAGTCGTAGACTTGGATAGTGTTCGGGTGCTCGAGCTCCGCTACCGTACCGACTTCTCGCTCGAAGCGAGCCTTCACCCTGGGGTCGTCGGAAAGATGGGGGTGCAGGGTCTTGATCGCGACCTTCCGTTTGGTCGTGCCCAGCCGCTGTTCGCCTTCGTAGACGGCCCCCATTCCGCCCTCCCCCAGAAGGCGCAGCACTTTGTACTTACCACCGAGCGTTTGCCCTAGGATCGCACCTCGTTGGCCGGTCTGCTCGGCGCCCGCGAGCACCGTGCCGCAAGCAGGGCAAAAGCGCTGCGAATCATCGATGGGTGTCTGACAGGACGGGCATTCCATGCTGGGCGATCGTCGCACAATTGCGAGCCCTCTTCGAGAGCGAGTGCGTCATGCCCACGGCGTTCCTTCGCCGTCTCCGGCGGGTATCTTTCCAGCATGGGACGCGGTCGCTGTGGCCGCGGCGCCTAATCGGCCGGGCGACCCGCCGCCCAAAGCGCGTAAATCGTTCCCCAGGACATTGTGAGAAGCACAAGGAACAGCGCTATGGCAATCCACTCGAGACGGCGGAGTGCCCGTTGGCTCGAGATGACGCCCCAGCTCATACACGCGGTTTGGGTGCCGTTGGCCAAGTGATAGGCCACTCCGAGGGTGCCCAGCAGGTACACGACGAGCGTGGGCGCGTGAGAGTGCATGAACTGTGCGATGTGGACGAACGGCTCGGCGTGGCCTTCAATCAGGCGCGGCCTCAACATCGCCTGCCAGATGTGCGCTCCGAGAAAAAGGAGCACACCCAACGCAGCGAGCCGTTGGAGCAAGTACTTGAAGTTGCCGTAGAAGCGATAGCGAAGGTTGTTCGGGCGGCTCGCCGCCAGGCGGCCAACCCCCCAAACGGTATGAATCGCCAGGGGCACGAGCACGATCAAGCCGCTCATTGTCTCGGCGAACGGGTGAGCGTACTCCGTCACCGCGGACTGCCACGCGTCAGCACCTTCGAAGGCCGCCAGGTTGCGCCATAAGTGGGCGAACGTCCAAAGACCGAGCGGCGCGATCGCCAGAGCTGACGCGATGCGAGCTTGGAAGAAGCTGGACCGCGCCAGCGCAGGCGCAAGAGCGGAGGAACCTTCAGCCGACTCTTGGCCATGGGTGGTCGCCGCCACGCCCAACCTAGCTGGTTGCGACCGAACTTTGGCGGGGGGATTAGTGGACATCGCGCTCGACCCAGCGGAGCTCTAGGCGGGCCAGCGTCGTTTTACAAGTTCGCGTCGTGCTTGCCGCGGCGCCGCCGTCCAAGGTCGGTGATGCCGGTCAGGAGGAGCAACGTCCCGACTGCGAACACGAGGATGAGCTTCGCGGCAGACATCTTGTTGGTCGACTGTGGTCGAATCGGCTCGACGCGTGCGGAACCTTCCGGTGCACATCGCGTGCGCGCCGGCCGCGGGCTAAGCAGCAGCGCATGGCGCAAGCTTCGGCGGTTGGCGTCAGTCTCGCGGCCCTGTTCGTGTTCGGACCGACCCATGTTCGTGCGGCCACTCTGGAGCCACACTCCGTGGTGCGCGGCGTGGAGATCGAGGAGGTGGGCGTGCGGGCGGTCGGGGGAGTGTGGCGACCGATCCTGTGGGACGACCTGGACCGCACGCATCTCGAACCGGGCCACTACCAGGCGCGCTTCGAAGTGAAGGGGGACCATGACGGGGGTGCGCTTGAGGTGCCGAACTGCGCCGGCCGCGAGGGCGTCGCGGTCGACGGACGCCGAGAAGGGGCGGAGATCGGGCCCTTCGTCGTGGCTCTTTCTGCGGGGGTGCACGAAGTGGTGTTGGACCTCGTCGTGAACAGATACGAAAGCCGAATCGTCTGCGGGGACCGGCCGCGGTTCGGCACAGCCGTTCCGGCTCGGGATGGATTGAGCCTCATCCACTTTCCGAGCCCCTCGTCGACGAGGGGAGGCGGCCAAGCGCTCGTGTACGTCCCGCTGCATCACGACTTTCGGGTGCCGGGCCCGCTCCTGGTGGGGCTCCACCCGTGGAACGGGTCGATTTGGACTTACGCAGCGTATGCTCCGCTCCTGCGTGAGGCGCAGGCCCGCGACGTGCTTTTGCTCATGCCGTCTGGACTCGGCAATTCGCTCTACACCGCCGAGGCTGAAGACGAAGTGATGCGCGCGATCGATGCCGTATCCGAGCTGATGGCGGTTGACCGCCGAGCCGTCTCGCTCTGGGGAGCTTCGATGGGGGGAGCCGGCGCGACGACGATCGGGTTTCATCGTCCCGACCGATTCGCGAGCGTTACGAGTTTCTTCGGTGATTCGAAGTACGACCTCTCGACTTATGCGCAAGCCATCTTGCCGAGCGAAGCGGCAGCGCACTTGGTCAACGCGCTCGACGTCGTAGACAACGCGCGAAGCTTGCCGGTTTGGTTGATCCACGGAGAGGAGGACCGAACCTCCCCGATCCGCCAGAGCGAGATCCTCGCGTCGCAAATGCGAGACCGGGGGTTTCGCGTGCGCTTCGATCGGATACCGGGCATGGGACATTCGGGCGAGTTGGTTGCGCGCTTCTTGCCCGAACTCGTGGCACGCGCGGCCTTGGCGCGTGGTCCCGAGCATGTGACGCGTGTGACGTACCGGAGCGTCCGAGTCGCTTATACCGAGGTATTTGGCGTTCGGTGGGCCAGAGCGACCTCGAGCCGCGACGCGTTCGTGGACGTCGAGCGCCGGGATGACGCCGTCCACGTGCGCCGAGCCGAGGGCGTGCGGTCGCTCGCGCTGTCTCGCGGTGCATTCGGGATATCGACCGACGGCCCATCCCTGCCTGTCGTAGTCGACGATGCAGACGCGAACGCCCGCGGTTTCGAAGTGCGCTGGGAGCCGTGAGGTTGCGAGTCGAGCGCGTGCTCCTCGTAGCCGCGCCGGCGGTGGCCATGGCGACCGTTGCTGTCGGCCTGCGGTTGGGCGCAGGCGGTCGTCTTCGCGCGGCCGTTGTTTTCGGAGCACCTGCCTCCGCCGCGGGTACGGGCCTCGCGTGGCAGGTGATCGTGTTCGAAGAGGACGGACGCATCCGGCAGCCGGTGGCGCTGCGAATGCTGGAAGTCACGGCTCGGGCTGACGGTCGTCTCGCGCACTGGAGCGGACCGACCAACGACGACGGCGTGGCCGAGATCCTCCTTGACCTGCCGAGTGTGCCCGAGCTGACGGTAGAGGTAAGCGCGGACGGCGAGCTCCTTGCTAAGGGCGATGTGACCGTCCCGGAGCTTCCGCGCGTGCAGCCCGAGGCGAGTTGGGCCCGCTTCGCGCGACGCGATGGCGCAATCGGACTTGACGTGGCCGTCCTCGGACAACGTGTGGCTTCGGGATTTCCCGCGAGCATCTGGGTCCGGGCGTCGGATGCAGAGAGCCATTCGCCCCTTTCCCGTGTGACCGTCGAGCCCGAGACGGACGCAAGTCTGACGGCGGTGCCATTGCTAGCCGCGACCGACTCCAGGGGCTGGGCCCACATCGTAGCGACTCCGATCGGGTATGGGGTCGCGCTCATGCTCCATGGGCTCGGGACAGACGGACGCCGCGGAGATTGGGCGGGGGCACTCTTCGCGTCGCCCGGAGCGGCTCAGATTGTAGCGCGCGACCGGTACGCGCCCGACGAGCAACCGACGCTCGAGGTCGTGATGCCTAGTTTGCGGACAGTCGCTTACGTCGAGATCGACGACATGAGGGGCCGTGCCTGGGCTGCGGCCGTTCCCCTGTCCCCCTCTGGAGGAATGCCGCGCGCGAGCGTGCGCGCACCCAAGCTCGCGCCTGGCCTGTATTGGGCGGTGGCCGCGAGCGACCCAGCGGCCGGAGCCAAGCTCGATGCGGGCACGATCGCGCGACCCTTCTTCGTGGCGGCCTCCGATGACCGAGCGGTCGGGTTCGGTTTGGATTCCGAGTGCCTGCCCTCCGGCGATTCCCGGCGGATCTCGCGAGTCGTCGAAGTTTGCCTTGCGCTCGCTGGCGCCACGGCCGTCCCACGCTGGACTGCGCTCGACGGGTTCATCGCGCGGCACGCCCGCGACGGGCATAGGCGCGAACTCGGGCTCGCGGTGGCGCTCGCCGCGATCGTCCTGGCGATGTTGCTCGAAGCGGCGCTTCTGCTCAGAGCGGCGCGGGTGGCGCGCGAGCGCTTGCGTGAAACGACTGCGTACGAAAGGGACACGCTGAATGCGCGCGCCGGGCGCGTTGGCGGACTCGCGGTCGCGCTGCTCGTGGCGCTCCTCGGCTTTGCGCTCATCGCGGCGTTCCTCGTCCGGGCGGCTTGAGGTGGCCTGCGCCACTATCGCCGCGACATGTACGACGCGCTCTTGTGGGGCTCGGATTGAGCTCCGCTCGTTTTGCGTGCTCGCCGCCTGCTAAGCTCCGCTCGTGCGCCGTCGTCCTGTCGTCATGGCGATCGTGCCGATCGTGCTAGCCGCGACGTCGGCAAGTCGTGCGCAGGACTTCGACCCTCACGGACGGCACCATCCGCCACCGGGTTCCTACCCGCCGGCAGGCGCAGGACAATCCAGGGGGACCCGACCGGCGCCAACCGCTCCCTCGTCGGCCACCCTGCTGGAGCGATACGCACGCGTCGTTCTGTCGCAGCCAGGAGCGCCGTTCCCCCTCCAGCGGCTGGCGCAGCTCTACCGGGAGCGCGACGGGAACATCGCGAAACTGATCAGCGACTTCGAGTCGCGAGCCGCGCTGCCGGGGCGTGACCAGTACGCGGCCACGGTCTCGCTCGCAGGGATCTACAAGTTGGAGGGAAGGACCCAGGAGGCCGTGTCCGCTTACGAAAGGGCGACGGCCATCCAGGACAGCGACCCTGCGGCCATCCTCGGGCTCGCGCGCCTACACCAAGACCGCGGGGAGCGCGGGGATGCGCGAGCGCGTTACGAGCAGGCGCTCCCACTTCAGACGGCACGGGCCGACAGGGAGCAAACGCTGCGGACGCTCACCGGGCTCGCCCTGGACCAAAAGGACTGGGACGCGGCCACCAAGTATCACCAGGCCCTGGTTGCCATGGAGCCCACGAGCCTGTTCGTGAAGGGCGAGCTTGGACAGGCGCTCTACGATCGCGGGGAGTATGAGCGGGCCGAAGTCGCGCTCGGTGAGGTGGTCCGCGCTGCCGCGGGCGACAACCGGGCTCTCGCGCCTGCGCTCCGAGACCTTGGACGCGCGCAGGCCAAAGCTCACAAAAGCACCGAGGCGTTGGAGACGCTCAAGAAAGCCTTGGCCGCCGCAGGAGCGCAAAACGCCCTCCGCGCGCAGATCTACGAAGTCGTTGCCGAGATCTATCGCGCCGTCCAGGAGCTACCGGTCCTCATTCGCCAGCTCGAAGCAGAGCGCGCGACTGATTTTGCGCGACTCGCACTCCTCGGCGCGCTGTACGAAGAGACCGGGGACTCTGCAAGAGCGATCGAGACCTATAGGCGCGCGCTTTCGAGCGATCCTCTGCAGCTCGACGTGCGCCTCCGGATGATTCGCCTCTTGCAGGCGAACGGCGATCTCGACAAGGCCATCGCCGAGTACGACGGGCTGATTCGAGCCGCGCCGACCAACCCGCAGTTCGTCTTCGAGCAGTCCGAGGCGCTGCTGCAGCGGGGCGATCGAACGCGCGCGCTCCGATTGGTGACGGACCTCGAGGCGCGGGCGGTCAACGACGAGGAAGCCCTGGCGCGAGTCGCCGATTTCTACGCGAGAATCGGCGAAAAGGAGAAGTCGCTGAGGGTCCTTCAGCGTCTGGCACAGACCGCGAGCGGCGATCCCGGTCCCTTGGTCGATCTCGGTGACCGTTACTTCCAGGATGGCGATGTGCCGCTGGCGGTGCAGACTTGGAAGCGCATCCTTACTTCAGTCCAGCCTCGCGCCAAGGCGGTCTGCGCGCTCGGCGACGTGTATCTCGAGCACGACATGACATCCGAAGCGCTCGTCGCATTCAGGGAGGCCGTTCAGCTCGAGCCCGCCAACCTCGCCTACCAGAAGGCGCTTGCGGCGGCCTACGAGCGCGGCCGCGCGTACCGCGAAGCGCGCATGCTGTACGAAGAAATCGTCGCCAAAGCAAAAGAGAAGGGCGACAAGGCGCTGGCCCGCGAATGTCGCGCGCGAATCGTGACGCTCTGGGGGCTAGAGCGTGTCTTGGACCAGCAGCTACCGGGATTGAAGCGACAGTTTGCGACGTCGCCGCCCGACCTTGAGGCGGGGCGGATGCTCGCGGAGGCAGAGCTGCACCTGCGCCGACTGCCGGACGCAGAAGCGACGCTCCGACGCGTGATCGAGTTCGCGCCGGGCGACCCCGAGAGCTATCTGGCGCTCGAACGCGTCCTGGTCCAAGAGAGCAAGATCGCCGACGCGATGGCGGTGCTCGAAAGGCTTGCGCAGCTCGAGCCGAAGCGCGCCCGCGAGCTCTACGAGCGAATGGCGCAGTACGCGCTGCAGATCTACCGGGACGAGGACGCGATCCGGTATGCAGCGCGCGCCGTCGAGCTGAACCCAGACGACGCGGAAGGGCACCGGCGGCTCGGGGAAATGTATCGCTCGAAACAGGACGCCGACCACGCAATCGTCGAGTTTCGCGCGGCGATCCAGAAGAACGATCGGCTCTTCCCCGTGTATTTCGAACTCGCCGATCTGCTCCTGTCCAAGGCCCAGGCCGAGGAGGCGGACCGGCTGTTTCGGCGGGTGATCCGCGGCGCCCCCGACGAGGACCTCGTCGCGCGGGCCGCCCGCTTGTCGATGCAGATCAACTTGAGCAAGGGTACGCTCGAATCGCTGGAGCAGGACTTGCTGCCGCTCGCCATCGGCAATCCGCAGCGATCCATCTATCGACGCCTTCTGGTCGAGATCTACGGCAGCCTGACCTTCGGGCTCGTACAGCGAGTGAGGCACGGCTCTGCGCAGGAGTCCGACGCCGGCCGCTCCGCCCTTGCGCGTATCGGCGCCCGAGCCGTCAAACCGCTGCTCGACGCCCTCGCCGACACCGAAGTCAGCCAGCAACGCATCGCGATTGACGTGCTGGCTTACGTGCAAAACCGGAATGCCGCCTTCCCGCTCTTCGCGTACGCAACCGGACAGGCCGAACTTCCTCTCCGCACCCGAGCGATGGTCGCGTGCGGCGCGCTGGCCGATTCGTCGCTGGTTCCGAAGTACGAAGAGCTCCTCTATCCGAAGGAGGCTGGCGCCGAGCAGCCGGGGCTGGCCGACTCCGTCGCGGTGGCCGCCGTATGGGGTCTCGCGCGGATGCACGACAGAGGGGCCCTCGCCCTTCTCCGGCGCGTCGCCCGCAACGGCTCGCCACCCATGCGCGCGCTTGCTGCCCTCGGCCTCGGAATGGCGCACGACGCGGCGTCACTCCGCGAGATTGCGGCGATGGCGACTTCGATCGATACCGGCAGCCTGGCCCGTGCCGGCGCCGCATATGCCCTTGGCGACCTGGATGCACGGGCTGAGATTCCGGCGCTGCTCGAGACCGCCGAAGTTGGGGACCCGCTACCTCGGAGGATGGCGCTCGTGGCTCTCGCGCGCATGGCTTCGGCGGGCGCCCTTCCGCTCGTCCGCGGGCAAAAGGTTCCGTCTTGGCGAGAGCAGGCCGTGCAAGCGATGGCAGATGCCGCGTTTCCCGGAGAGGGGGACGGTCCGCGGGGAAAGGTGGAGGCGGAGGCCGTCGCGCGGACTGCCGTTGCGGCGCTTGCTATCGTTGCAGGAGGGGAGGACGCGCGCGCTCAAGCAATCGCGCGCGACGCGATGCCGGTACCGGAGGGGAGCCTGGACGTGGAGGGCGTCCTCGACGAGCTAGTACCGCGCGACGTCCCGGATGCCGAGCGCGCCTTGGCGCTCGTGCGCTTTGCCGATCCCGTCCTTCGCGCCGCCCTCGCCGCGCTCCGCACTTCCGGCGATCGGGCGCGGGCGGTCTTGGTCGCGCTCGGGACGGGGCAAGGCGAGCTGGCTCCCTTCGTTGGCCGAAGCACACGCGGCGAAGCGGCCGAAAAGGCCCGCGGCATCATCGAGGCCCTGGAAGCGAGCATCGTCCCGCTCGTTCAGCACCCAGATGCGACCATCCGCACCAAAGCCATCGTTCTCGTCGCGCGGTCGTCGACTGCGAGCGCCGTCGCGGCCATCGCGGCCGCCCTTGAAGACCCCAACGACTTCGTGCAGCGCGTTGCGCTGTCTGCCGTGGCCGCGCCGCGTACGGACGGAGGGCGCGTCGAAGCCAATCCTCTTGCGGTGAAGGCCGTCGCAAAGGTCCTCGCGACCCATGATAGCTGGGCGATTCGCGTGTTGGCCGCGCGGGCACTGGGCCGGCTGGGTGGAGCAGGGGCGAGCTCCGACGCTAGTCAGAGTCTACGGGAAGCTGCGCGGCACGACACATATGCGCTCGTTCGGCAAGCCGCGCTCGAGTCGCTGGCCTCGTTCGACGAAGCCGGGGCGCGCGACCTCGCGGTGCGAATCGCCGCGAGTGACCCGGAACCGCGAGTGCAGGAGCTGGCCAGGGCGCTCGTCGCAGGCTCCCCGCCTACGCGCGGCGATTAGCGTGTCGCGTATGCTCGTTCTGGGGCTCGAGTCGTCCTGCGACGAGACAGGAGCCGCGGTCGTGGACGCGGAAGGGCGCGTCCTTGCCGACATCGTGCACACGCAGGTCAATCTGCACGCTCCCTACGGCGGCGTCGTGCCGGAGCTCGCGTCGCGAGATCATCTGCGAAACGTCGAACCTGTCGTGCGTGCGGCCCTTTCCAAGGCCGGCATCGAGATCGGCGACGTCGGCGGGATTGCCGTCACCAACCGGCCCGGCCTCGTTGGCTCGCTACTCGTGGGGCTTCAGACAGCGAAGGGAATGGCGTGGGCATCTGGGAAGCCCTTCGTCGGTGTCGATCACCTAATGGGGCATTTGCTGTCGGTCTTCCTTTGGAGGGAAGGCTACGAACCGCTACGGCCTAGCTACCCGTTCGTCTGCCTCCTCGCGTCGGGCGGTCACACGGCCATCTACCGCGTAGACGCACCGCGCCAGGACTCGATCGCAGAGCTTGGCGCGACCCGCGACGATGCGGCAGGCGAGGCTTTCGACAAGGTCGCCAAGCTATTGGGCCTTGGCTACCCCGGCGGCCCGATAGTCGATCGGCTCGCGGAAAGGGGCGATGCGTCACGCGTGACGCTTTCGGTACCGATGGCGTCACCGGCTTCCCTGGAGATGAGCTTCTCTGGAATCAAGGCGCAAGTGGCGCGAATCGTTGCGGTCGAAGGGAAGTTGACCGACGACGCCTGGGTCGCGGACATGTGCGCAGCCTTTCAAGCCACCGTAACCGGCGTGCTGGCCCGGAAACTCATCACCGCGGCGGAACGCGAGGGCGTCCGTGAGGTCGTGCTCGGCGGCGGGGTGGCAGCCAATCGGGAGCTCCGACGGCGGGTGTCCGAGCTCGGAACGGCCCGCGGGATTCGCGTACTTCTTCCGGCTCCCAGCAGCTGCACGGACAACGCGGCAATGATCGCCTACGCGGGCGCCGTTCGACTGAGTCGCGGAGAATCTGATGGATGGGATTTACTGGCCACAAATCGGACGGCGCTGGAGAGGCGGACGCGAAAGGGGCGCGGCCGTCGGCCTAGCGGTTAAATCCGAAATGCCCTTATCTCCCGGATGCGCCGTTCGAAGTCTCGTTTGACGGTGTCCGTCAGGTGGCGGCCGCCGAAGCGGGTTTCGAGATATACGTTCGTGAGTGCCAGTACTTCGCCGGCGAGCGGGTGATTGCGCTCATGGAGCTCTTCAGCGTAACCGAGAGGGGGGCGCGTCAGGGGACGGGTGAGGCCTTGCATTCGAAGGGCTGCTTCGAGTGCGCGGTAAAGGGCGACGGCAGCTTCGTAGCTCTGGGCGCGCGCGGTCGAATCTTCACGGTTACGGTCTCCCTTCTTTCGTCGAATCCGCTTCCATACTGCATATCCGACAATGACCGCAGCGGAGAGTATGCCGGCGATGATTGGCGCACGCGCCGACCCGCCGAATCGAAGTCGCTCGTAGCGCTGGCTCATCTCGTCGAAAATGCGTACTTGCTTGCGCAAGTCGTACCCCACGACATACGTATTCCATCGCTGGGACAGGGCTTCAACGAAATCGCGAACGTAGTAGTATGCGCCCGTCGGGGGCTCGAGCGGCTGGGCTCCGCTCGAAGGAGTGGGATCGAATGTCCTCCAACCCGAGCGAGTCGGATTGTCGATATAAGCCTCGACCCAGGAATGCGCGTCTCCTTCACGGACTGCGTAATAATGCCCGAAGCGATTCCAGGTGCCGCCGACGAAGCCCGTGACGTTGCGTGACGGAATCCCGACCGCGCGAAGCATCAGGGCCATCGCCGTCGAGAAAAATTCGCAGTGTCCACGCTTCGACTCGAAGAGGAAGTGATCGACGGGCTGTGGCTTTCCTTGCGACGGAGAGCGAAGGTCGTAGATGAAGTCGCGCCGAAGTCGCTCCTCGATCCGATGTGCCTTGGCGTCCGGAGTAGCAAGTTCGTCGGTCCACCGATGAGCGAGCTCGACGACGCGAGGTGGAAGATTGCCGGGCAGAAGAAGGTACCGCGAGCGGTCCAAGGCGGTGAGCGGCTCGACGAGAGCCTCGTCGTCGCCCGCGATGTACACTTCGTAGCGCAAGCCGCGCGCATCGGATCCTGCGTATCGCAGCTCGTCTTCCGAACCGTGCTGGATCACCAGCGGCTCGCCGAGGAGGATCTGGTTCTGCGGCTTCACGCGTAGCGCCACGGCGCGCGGGGGTAGGAAGAGGACGGGGGGATCGATTGGCTCGAGATCGAAGGCGATCGAGCGATCGCGCGCGGGGTCCGCGGGACGGAAGAGCGGGTATAGCTCTCCGCCGTCGCTGCCGTGATCGGCAGGGTGCAGTTCGCGCTGGGTGCGCGCCCAGGCACGACCGTCGTATGCGTCGAAAGCGGTGCCGCGGAGCCGCAAGATCAGTCGGGTCGGGAGGGGCTCGGCGGTCTTCTTCGGCTCGAAGCGCAGAGCTATCGTCGGGTCGTCGCGCAGAACGCCGACGTCCCCGAGGTCCACGTGCTCGGAGAAGCCGATCATGCGGCCGGCGCGTGGATGGTTGAGGAGGAGAAGCGACAGTCCGACTCGCGGGAAGAGGACGAAGAGGGCAGTCGTAAAGAGCAGAATTGGGACGGAGAGCAGACACGTCGATGCGAGGAAGCCCCGCCCGACGACGCGGCGGCTCCGCAGAATGCGGGGAACGTCGACGGGGAGCCCGGTACGATCGCGTGCACCTTGCCGATAATTGCCTTCGACCTCTCGCCTCAAATGGCTGAGCACCAGCGCGCCCGGCGCAACAACAAGGAACCCGAGAAAGCAGAGACCGTACGCCAGGCCTCCGCCTAGGACCGTGCCGGCCACGAAGTGAAGCATGGCGAGGACGATGATCTGTTGGTCGTGGGCGGCTCCGCGACGGGTCGCAAGCCGAACGATTTGAAGCAGTGCTGCAAACTCCACGGCGACGTCGAGCGCCGGGCGACCTGCGAGCAGTCGACCTCCCTGGACGACGAGGAGGAGCAACGGAGCGAGAGTCGCAAACTGCCGCAGCGCGGGGCGCGACTGCCAGGCCTCGGGAATGGCCATCGCGGCGGCTAGACCACCGAGAAGGAGCACGTTCATCCATTCGCTGAGCGACGCCGTGCTCACCACGGCGAGTACTCCGAGCACTGCCAAGACGTCGGTCATTACGCGGTGGACGAGGCCGAACCTCATTGTGCGGCTCCCGGTTCCACCCAGGCCCCGGGAGAAGCAAGGCCGCTCCCCGAACCACCCTCCGGCGAGTGAACCGATTCGACGAGGGCCAAGTAGCGAAGTAACGGGTCGGCGCCCGTCGTCCGGTCGGCTCGTGCGACGCCGCCGCCGGTCGCGACGACCGCTACGCGGTCTCCCCGCTTGAGGTGCGCGACGGCTCGCGACGCGATTTCGCGAATCTTCCGCTCGAAGGCCGTGTTCCACTCGTCGCCCGCCATGTTTGGTCGGATCGTGTCGAGCGTCAGCGTTATGTCCGGGCGTGTTTCGCGGGCTCGTTCTCGCATGACCATTTGGCCGACCGCTGCGCTCTTTCGCCAGTGCACATCGCGGGGATCCTCACCCGGACGCATTAGCTTGAGCCCGAGGAACTCCTCGCCGTGTCCGCGCGCGACCACGAGGTCCACGCCGGGGAATCGGCCGTTCGCAAGAGCGGCGGGCAGCTCGAGCGCGTCGACCGCGGGATAGATGACGAGTTCGCCGACCGCAGGCATTTCGCGCGACTTCTCGAAGAGCCCGAACGGGAAACGTGTCGCGATGCGGAACCCCACGTGCATGTCTCGGCCTCGCCGCGGAGGCGTGCGGCGATACGCGGCGACCTGGGCCGACTTGGGGCTTATCTTGAGAAAAAAGCATCTCTTGTCCGCAGGTTGCCCGGCTCGGAGATCTTCGACCTCGATCGCATAGGATGGAACGCGCGTTTTGTGGTTGAAGACCTCGATTTCGACGAGGTGCGCCCGCCCGACCTGCGCCCGTAACGGCAAGCGGCGGACGACCGTGAGGTCGCGAAGCGAGAGTTCGCTCATGACACCGCTGACTACGATGAGCGCGAGTAACATCCCCAGTAGCAAATAAAGGAGGTTGTTCGCAGTATTGATGGCCGCGAACCCCACCCCGAGGGTAATGCCGACGAAGAACTTTCCCTCGCGCGTAAACTTCAGACGCCGCGGGGGGCGAAAGCTTCGCCGCCATAGCTCGAGTCGGCGCGCAAGGGGACTCTGAGGCACGTGCGGCGGACCGTTCACGGCAATCTGGAGCTGCTCAAAGTGGAACGGGGATCCGAGTCACGATTTCGCGCACGGCGGATTCCGCCTCGTCCCGGGTCGGGACAAAGCCGTCGGCGTGTGTGGCTAGACGAACGCGATGAGCCAGCACCGGCACGGCGAGATCGTGGATATCGTCCGCGATGCAGTAGTGCCGCCCGCGAAGAAGGGCACGCGCCCGAGCTGCGTGCCCGAGCGCCATTGCGGCGCGGGTAGAAGCGCCGAGCGAGAGAAGGGGTGAGGTACGCGTTGCGGCGATCAACGCGTGTAGATAGTTGGCAAGCGAGCCATCGATCGTGACCCGCTCGACTTCCCGCTGCAGCCCCACCAAGTGTGCCGGATCGAGGACACATTGCACGTCGCGCGCGGTATCGACGTGCCCGTCGAGCACCAAGCGCATTTCCACGTTGGCCGGCGGATAGCCGATGCGCACGCGCAGCAAGAAACGATCGAGCTGGGATTCAGGCAGCGGGAAAGTCCCGGCGAAATCCTGGGGGTTCTGCGTCGCGATGACGAAGAAGGGCTCGGGCAGCGGGAGCGTCTGACCGTCGAGCGATACCTGCCCCTCGTTCATCGCCTCAAGAAGCGCGGATTGGGTTCGTGGGCTCGCGCGGTTGATTTCGTCTGCGAGGAGGATATTGGCAAATATGGGCCCGTGCCGCAGAACGAATTCTGCGCGGCGCTGGTCATAGACGCTGACGCCCAAGACATCACTCGGCAGGAGATCGCTTGTAAACTGCACGCGACGAAGCTCACCGCCGACAGCCTTTGCCAACGCTCGAGCAAGCGTCGTTTTGCCAACCCCCGGAACGTCCTCGATGAGGAGATGCCCGCGGGCGAGAAGTGCCACGAGCGAGAGCTCGACCGCCTCGTGCTTTCCCTCGAGGGCGCCCTCGACGGCCTGTCGTAACGTTTGGAGCGCGGGCAGCCCTTCAGCGATGCGCGCGGCTGCAGCCGTCATGCTTGTCAGAGTAGCACGGCCTTGCCACGGATCGCCCTGGGGACTCATCTCATCTCGGGCTCGCTCACGACAGACAGAGCGAGCGCCAGCTTCCCTACCCTCGGGTCCGGGTGCCCAGGCAGCCCGAACCCACCAAGGGATCGCGAAGGTCGATTGCGACGGTTCGAGCGAGGGAGGAACATGGCGCAATGACCGTCGTGGCGCTGCACAGCGTGACCAAAGCGTATGGCCCAGTTCGCGCGTTGGTCGGTGTTTCTTGCGAATTTCACGAGGGATTGGTCACGGTCATTCAGGGTCCGAACGGCTCCGGCAAGTCGACGCTGCTCTCGATCGTCGGCACCCTCACGCGCCCTACATCTGGGGTCGTAGACCACGGCACCCTGGGAAGGCGGCGCGCGGAGGTCCGGCGCTCGCTGGGCTGGGTCGGGCATGAGTCTCTTTGTTACCTCGACCTCTCCGGTCGGCAGAACATCGAACTCGCTGCGCAACTCTACGGATGTGATCCGTCGACGACTTGGCGACAAGCCGCGGAGCGCCTCGAACTGGGTTCCTTCGTCGAGCGGCCCGTACGAACCTATTCTCGCGGACAAAGGCAACGCGTCGCACTGGCCAGGGCGCTGGTTCACCGGCCGGCGTTGCTTCTCTTGGACGAGCCGACGACGGGCCTGGACAAGGCGTCGGCGCAGAGGCTGACCAAGGTAGTGCGCGAAGAGGCCGCGAGAGGTGCGGTCGTGGTCGTCGTGACGCACGACGCCGCGTTCGGCGAGGAAGTTGGAGGCCTGCTCATCGGCATGGATCGAGGGCGGGTCCAAGGCTCCTGATCGCAACAAGCCGTCTGCCCGAAGCGGGATGTTCGGCGTGTTCGAGCCTAAGGAGTTTCTTGCAGTGGCTTGGCCTGAACATCGAGGAAGTCCCAAAGGCCGGGCATATCGGCGAGCTCCAAGGGCGTGCCTCGCGGCAGCGTGGCGAGGACCGGCACAGGGGACAAGCGGCGGAGTTCGGGGGCGTTACGTCCCGTAGAGGAGTCTCGGCTTTCGGGCGCCACCAGCACGATTCCGCCGATGGGAAGGGCGATCGAAGCGGCGGCACGAATTGCGGCGGTGACATCGTGGAGGACGCCCAATCGATCGGGGGCGACAAGGAGCACGAGGTCGGGGGCGAGCATGGTGGCCAGATCCGCGTTGGAAGTGGAATCGTCGACCGGGGTGAAGAGGCCACCGGGTAACTCGAGCACGACGCCCTCCGCCAACTCGCGCGCTTGGGCGATCGAATTCAGGACCACTTCGAGGCGAATGGCAGTGCCCTGATCACGTGCCGCCAAGTGGGGGGAAAGGGGCGCGGGAAAGGCATAGCCCATCTGTTTCACGTGAAACGTTGAAGCGGCGGCGAGTCGCTGGGCATCGCTGAGAGAGCGACCATCGACGCCGCTCTCGATTGGCTTGACTCCCGCAACGCGCGCCGACCGTCCCCAGCGACGCAGCAGGGCCTCGGCGAAGTGCGTCTTCCCAATCCCCGTTCCCGTCCCGGTCACGACGACCAGCCTTCCCCGTCTTTGAGGATTCTCCTTGGGCTTTGGCCGCAACTCCCCGCGGGAGGTTCGTCGCACGGCTTTCACGGCGTCCACGATCCGCTGTACGTCCGCCTCACGGTGCCCCGCCGTAACGGTAAGCCGCAGCCTCGCCGTCCCGGGCGGAACCGAGGGCGGGCGGATCGCCCGAACGTCCGCGCCGCGCTCCCGTAGCCTCCTCGCTAGATCCATCGCGTCCCCGGCGTCCCCGACGACCCACGGCAGAATGTGACCAAAGCCCCGGATCTCCGCATCGAGCGCCCCAAGCTCGCTACGCAGCCTCCCGGCCATTTCGATAACCTGTTCTCGCCTCCAGGGCTCCTGCCGCGCCCGATGCATCCCTTCGAGCGCGGCCGCCGCCACCACTGGACTCAAACCCGTCGAGAACACGAAGGAACGCGCTCGATTCCACAGCCAGGCAACGAGCGCCGGGCACCCCGCCACGAACGCCCCTCCTGCACCAAATGCCTTCCCGAACGTCCCCACGACGGCGTCGGCCCGAACACCTGCTTCGGCGCACAAGCCTCGACCCTCGCTTCCGAGCACACCGAGCGCATGGGCTTCATCGACCACCAAGGCCGCGCCATGTTCGTTGCACAAGCTGCGAAGCGCCGGGAGGTTCGGCGAGTCGGCGTCCATGCTGAAGTACGACTCCGTGACTACAAACGCGCGGCAGTGCATCCTCTCCCGGAGTGCCCGTGCGACGGAGTCGAGTTCCAGGTGAGGCACGACCGCAATCTTCGCTCGTGAGAGCCGAGCGCCATCGATTATCGACGCGTGGTTCAACGAATCGCTGACAATGAGGTCCCCTGGCCCGGCGAGCGCGGAGAGTAACCCTACGTTCGCTGCGTACCCGCTCGTGAAGACGAGCGAAGCCGCCTGGCCGACAAGCTCCGCAGCGGCCTCCTCAAGCGAGGCATGAATCGGGTCGTCGCCCGAAACGAGGCGAGAGGCCGCTGCACCCGACGCTGCCGAGGGCGCGCGCCGGCCCGCGAGCGCGAGGTAGTCGTTCGAGCAGAAGGAAACGGCAGGATCATGCGTACGGGGCGGTGGCCGCTCGCGAAGGAGATCCTGCCGCTTTGCGTCGGACAAGGCGCCATCCAAAAAAGTGAGCCCGGGTGGCGTGCTCTGTTTCACGTGAAACGTATCCTCCGAAGGTCACGACTCGCCATCGCCCGCTGCGGGCGGCTGCTCCCCATCTAGAAGCTGGCCGGGCTCCAAGGCCTCGTTGACGCGGGCGAGCATTCGCCGCAGCACGTCCCGCGTGCGTCCTTCCACCGACTCTCGCCGGCACCGCTCCATCTCCGCCTCGTGCGCAAGCGCCATCGCCGCCAGCAACATAGCTTGAGGCGGCTGGGAACCCGCTCCGGGGTTCACTTCCCTGAGCTTGGCGTTCACAATTCCCGCGAGCCGCTGGAGTTCCGCTTCGCCTGCGGAGCTCACTACCCGATACTTCTGCCCGGCGATGTGGAGCTCAATCGTACGGCGTTCCATCGCGACCGCAGCAACCGTATCATGTCGGCCCCAGCGATCCGCGTTTCAGTCGCCGCCCGCGTCGACCACCGAACTGGCGGAGCAACTGCTTCCCGCCGTTCCTTGAAAGGCGCCTCGGCAGTTCGTGATGCCCAGATCAGAGCAGGTGTTGCAGTCAATCGGAATGTCCTGACCGATCGTCCCACCGCAAGGGATGAGAGGCTGACTCGACGAGTTCGTCGACGATGGATTTCCAACGCAGTTGGGCAGCGGACACAGCGGGTTGTTGGTGAACGTGATCAAGCAACCGCTACAAATGTCGACGGGGAATTCGAACTCGTTCGACTCGACGGACTGGCCTCCTAGGCTCTTGCCGGAGAACTTCACGTGCGCCACCAATCGAACGGTCCCGCCCGGCACGAGCTGCCCTTGAACGAACGAGCTGATGAGCGTCGGCTCGTCGAGGATGGTCACGGGACCGATAGGTGTGTACCCCGGGTTATTGCCACTGGCCGGGGGAATGGTCGCTGTCGCCAGGCGGGTGTAGTTCGCGAGTGTCACAACCCCGTTGACGGTGTTCGACGATGTGATTCGCACGACGGCAGCGTTGATCTCGACGAATGAGGTTTCGGTCTGCAGTTGGCTCGAGTTCGCCTGAGCGGCCATCTGGTTGCCGACCAAGAACTCGGCGTCGTATTCGGGCCTCAGCTCCAGGTCCAAAACTCCGGACGAAATGAAGGGCTGGGTCGGATCGGAGTTCCAGGTACACAACGCGCCTGCTTGCGACGACGTCTGCGGAGCGAGCACGCTCTGGACGAAAATTGTGCTGTCATCGTGCACGCAGGCCGAGAAGGCGACTGCGACGCCCGCGACCAGCGAGACCGCCGCCAAGACGTGTCCCCAGACCCGCTTCATGAGCATCCTCCCGAACGACTGGCGTTTCGCGCGCACGGCATCGCGGCGCGAACTGACTCCTGAAAAGCGTACCCTCCCGCTCGTCAAAGCGCCAAAAACTGGCGAATGCCGCTCACCCGGCTACTCGCAGCTTCGCAACACCGCATCGCGGAGGTCGGCGATCGAAACGCGCTCGACGTGCGACACGCCGGGGGCCGTCACGACCACAACGCGCACGTCATCCCCCGCGCGCTTCTTGTCGGCCCCCACGAACGGCCAAGCCGCCGCGATGTCGGACGGGGCCGCGCGGGTCGGAAGCCCAAGAGCATTCAGAAGCCGCATTACCCTCTCTACGAGCCGGGGCGGTGTCCAACCAAGGAGGCCCATCGCCCTCATCTCTGCAACTAACCCCAACGCAACGGCTTCCCCGTGCAGCCACTTGGCGTAGCCCCCGTGCGCTTCGAGCGCGTGGCCGACGGTGTGACCCAAGTTCAGGAGAGCGCGCGCTCCGGCCTCGCGCTCGTCGTCCCGGACAACGACGATCTTCGCTCGAATCGCGTCACGCACGACAGTGCGAAGGGCTGACCGGTCGCCCCCTGCGAGGTTCCCAGCTTCGCGCTCGACACGATCGAGCAACAAGGCGTCGGTCGCGAGGGCCACCTTGACCACTTCGGCGAGTCCGGACCTGTATTCCCGTGCGGGCAAGGTCTCGAGGTGGGAGAGATCGGCAACGACGGCCGACGGCTGATGAAACGCGCCGATCAAGTTCTTGCCTACCGGATGGTCACATCCGGTCTTGCCACCGACCGACGCATCGACCATGGCGAGCAGCGTCGTAGGTACCTGCACGAAGCGCACGCCACGAAGCAGGCAGGCCGCTGCGAACCCCGCGAGATCGCCCACCACGCCGCCCCCCACAGCGACGACCACGGCTTCGCGATCGACGCCCGCGCCAAGAGCCGCATCCCAGATTGCGCCCACGCTCGAGAGAGTTTTGTGCTGCTCGCCAGGGGGCATCGTCACCCGAGTGGTGGGCAGGCCAAGCGGTCGAAGGGCCGCGTCGATAGCAGCGCCCCGCGCTCGCTCGACGTTCGAGTCCGTCACGATAACGAGCTTGGAGGGCGCGCACCCGGCGACCGCATGCGTCAGTCGCCCGAGCTCGCCATCGCACACGTCAATGCAATAGCTTCGAATGCCGAGAGGAACGAGCAGCGGGTCGCGCGCCTCGAGGGCACCGATCGCGGCGACCACCGCGTCCACGTCGAGCGCCTCCGTCGATACCGCCATGTGGCACTCTGCGTAGGCGGCCTGGCGGTCCGCCAGGAGCTCTCTTGCACGCGCGACCGGGTCTCGTCCAACCGCGAGGTTCGGCCGGTCCGCAACATCGGGCACCCGCGCGACGCAGGTCGCCGCCGACGCGGTCAGGGTGACGACCAAAGCCCTATCCAGAGCGGCACGCCGGGTCGCCTTGTTCGTGACTGTTCCTCCACCGAACGCGATCACCCGCTGGCGGTCGCCAGCTAGCATACCCTCGACGAGCGCGGCTTCGCGGGCCCGGAAGGCCGCCTCCCCTTCAGCGCGCCAGAGTTCCGCGATTGTCTTGCCCGCCGCGCGTTCGATCTCCGCGTCGGTGTCGACGAACTCGACCCCCAGACGGGCGGCGAGCCGAGGCCCTACGGTGCTCTTGCCGGTGCCCATGAAGCCGCTGAGCGCGATGTGCTTCATGTTTCAGTACTCGGCCAGCTGGGCGCGGTAACCCTCGATGTTCCGCGCGAGCTCGCGCACCGAGTCGCCGCCGAACTTCTCGACGAGCGCATCCGCAAGGACGATACAGACCATCGCTTCGCCGACGACACTCGCTGCCGCAACGGCGCATACGTCGCTCCGCTCGAATGCAGCCGCGTATCCCTCCTTCGTCCGCACGTCCACGCTTCCAAGTGCCTTCTTCAGCGTCGCAATCGGCTTCATGGCAGCGCGGCACACGACCGGCATCCCGTTGGTGATTCCGCCCTCGAGGCCTCCGGCGCGATTGGTGGGTCTCGTAAAGCGATGCGACTCTCGGTCGTAGTCGATCGGATCGTGCACGGCGGAGCCGGACGACCGCGCCGCGCCAAATCCCGCTCCAATTTCGACTCCCTTGATCGCCTGGATGGACATCAACGCTTGTGCGAGCCGCCCATCGAGCTTCCGGTCCCACTGCACGTGACTGCCGAGCCCCGGTACCACCCCGCTGGCCACGACCTCGACGACACCCCCGAGCGTGTCGCCCGCGTGCGATGCCGTGTGAATAGCCTCCTTCATACGGGCCTCAGCCTCGGAATCGACGCACGCGAGGTCGCTGGCCCGAGCGAGCGCGCGCAGTTCTCCCGTGGGCAGATCCGGCACGCGGACCTCGACCGAGCCGATGGAGACCACGTGGGCAAAGACCTCGATGCCCGCTACGCCGAGAAGTTTCCGGCACACGGCGCCGACTGCCGTTCGAGCCGCTGTCTCGCGCGCGCTCGCTCGCTCGAGAACGTCCCGCAAATCGTGCCGGTCGAACTTCAGTCCGCCCGCGAGGTCGGCGTGACCCGGACGCGGCCGCGTAAGGGGTTCAGGAGGTGCGGGCAACGGACCGGGTGACATCCGGTCCACCCAGTTCGCGTGATCGCGGTTCGTGATGGAGAGGGCGATTGGGGACCCCAGCGTCTGGCCGCCCCGCACGCCGCTGACGATTTCCACGGTGTCAGTTTCGATCTTCATCCGTCCGCCGCGGCCATAACCCCGCTGTCGTCGCGCGAGATCCACGTCGATGTCTTCCGCAAGCAATGCCAGCCCCGACGGGACCCCCTCGACCATGGCGGTGAGGCGCGGTCCGTGCGACTCTCCAGCCGTCATCCAGCGAAGACGCGACATGATGGTCGCTCACGCTAGCCGCGGAACGACTGCCATGGAAGCCGTCAAGCTCGCTCTCACGCGCGAAGGCGCCGTCCGTCTTCAGGTCGTCGCCCGCCCCCGGGCGCACGCCAGCTGCATCGCAGCCGTACGCGAAGGCGCCCTTGTCGTGCAAGTTGCAGCCGCCCCCACGGACGGAGCGGCCAACGAAGAGCTCGTGGCTACCCTGGCTCGAGCGCTGTCGGTGGCCAAGCGCCAAGTGGCGATCGCGCGAGGCGCGTCGTCGCGCACGAAGTTGGTAGACGTGCTTGGGCTGCCGATCGACGAGGTGGCGCGGCGCCTGTCCAGCGCGATCGGATGACGGACGACGTGTGGGCCAAGTGCTAGCCTACGAGCGCCGTGTCGACCGCCTTTTCCAAGTACGAAGGTCTCGGCAACGACTTCATCGTGCTCGACGCCGACGACGAACGCGTCGTAACGCCAGAGCGAGCCGCGCTGCTTTGTGAACGGCACTTCGGCGTTGGGGCGGACGGACTCATCCTCGTGCTTCCACCGCGCACACCCGATTGCGCAACGCGCATGCGAGTCATCAACGCGGACGGCTCGATTCCCGAGATGTGCGGCAACGGCGTTCGCTGCGTCGCGCTGCATTTCGCGCGCGCGCATGGTCTCACGGAGACTTCGCTGCTCGTCGATACCGATGCCGGACCTCGAGCGTGCGCCGTCGACGACGTTCACGGGGCCGGTATGGTTACCGTCGATATGGGGGTCGTGCGGGTCTTGGGCGAACGGATGCTCTCCGTCGACGAGAAGAGCATCACCCTCACGACGGCAGACGCGGGCAATCCGCACGCGGTCTTGCTCGGCGCCTTCGCTCGCGGCGACGTCGAGCACCTCGGTCCAAGGGTCGCGGTGCATCCGGCGTTTCCGAGAGGGACGAACGTCGAATTTGCCTTCATCGCCCGAGATGGCATCGACCTCGTCGTCTGGGAGCGCGGAGTCGGCATCACGCTCGCTTGTGGCACGGGTGGCTGTGCGACCGCCGCCGTGGCGTGCGCCAAGGGCCTCGTGCCGCAAGGCACACCCGTGGCGGTGCGACTTCCCGGGGGCACGCTCGAGGTGACGATCGACGGTGCTTCGCGGGCAACGATGCGTGGGCCGGCCCGCCGCGTCTTCTCCGGCACCGGCGACTTTTAGGCCCGGGCTACGGCGAACGGCTCCAGCGGCGGCGGATTCGACGGTCTACACGATCCGCACGACGGTACCGAGCACCGCGAGATACACCTCGTCGGCGACCCGGGCGACCCTCTGATGCGCCCACCCGCAGACCTCGACGAACGCACGCCCCAAGGGCGTCGGCGGGTGAACGCTCATGCCCACTTCGTTGGTCACGAGAATCGCATGAAAGCGGCGCTCCTGAAGCACGCGGACAACGCTATCGACCTTCTCCAAAATGGCGTCCACCGAATGCTTCTCGAGGAGCAGGTTGGAAAACCACAGGGTCAAACAGTCGACGACGACCACGTCGCACGCGGCGAGGGAATCGAGGGCCTCGGCGAGACCGACGGGAGCCTCGACGGTCGTGAACGCATCGCGTCGATCGCGCTGGTGGCGATCGATTCGAGCGCTCATTTCGTCGTCGCTGCGGGTCGCCGTCGCGATGAACGCACGCTTTTGGCCGAGCCGCTGTCCAAGGTCCACGGCAAACGAACTCTTGCCGGAGCGAACGCCGCCGCCGATGAGGACGATTCGATTCGATTCCATCGCTTCAGAAACTCCCGATTGATCGGGGCGGCAGTCCGATGGACGGATCCACAGGCATCGAAGCTTGGGGCTCTAGCGACGAGCCGCCCGCTTTCCAAACTCGGAGCGCGTTCGTGTTCGCATCGGCGAGGAAGCAAAGGTCCGTACAGCCCGGCGAGCAACGGACGTCACCGAAGACGAACGCTGCGCCGGCGTCGGCCAGGACCTGGGCATTGCCCGAGGCGAGATCGAGCGTGTAGGCGACGTCGTTCCGGCCGGCCATGCTATCGCCGAGCGCAACGCCGACGAGTAAGCTCTCGCTTGCGTAAGCGACCGTGAAGCCGAGGGGTGCCCCGAGCTGCGTCGCGGCGACGAACCGCTTCAGCTCCACCGGCGGGCGCACGGTTGCGTCGAGCAAGACGATGGCGCTCCGCGGCTTTGGATCGGCATCGTTCAGGACGCCACTGCACGAGAGAGCGACGGCAGTGCCGGAGGGCGCAATCGCAAGGCCGGCACAGTTCGCCACGCCCGAAAGGTCGAGCGTCCAGGCGACCGTATCGTCGGCCGTGGAGATACCGGCCACTCGAGCGTCCCCGGCGTTCATGTAGCCCGACGCGTCGAAGCGTTCGAGCGACACCCAAACATCGTCGCCCACGCGCATCATTCGCCCGGGGTTGGGCAGGAAGGCATCGGCGGCAAAGGGTACGCGCCCGGTGATGGCGAACTTTTGCAGATCGAGGACGAGGACATCGCCCCCGCCGTCGTTCGCTTGCATACCGGGGTTCGTGTTCGACTGAAACCGAGTCACGTAAGCTTTCGTCGCGGACACTTCGAGGTAGTCCTGCGGATTGGCCGCGAACCCTGTGCCGACGTTCAATTGGTCGATCACCGATGCGGTGGACGGATCGACCCAGGTGAGGACTTCGTTCATCTGGTCGATCGTCACGATTCTTCCCGGTGTCGGCGCGAGCGGTAGAACCACGTCGCCCGACAGGGCCGCGCTCAGCCCTGGCGACGCAGATCCGCTGGAAAGGACCGACTCGGAGAGCACTCCGCCGGAGGCCGCCGACAAGACAGATATGTTGGTCGACTTGTAATCGGTGCTCTCTACGGCGAGCGCCGACGGGCACGTGGGACTTCCGCCGTCTGCTCCGACTCCGGAGTCGGCATTCGCGGCCATTCCCGCATCAAAATGAACCGGAGTCGATTGAACTGCCTCGGAGAGCTTGCACGCCACCACGGCGACGCAAAACGACAATGCAAACCCTCTCCCCATGCGCTCTGTCACCATTTTGCCTCCACTGCGATGTAAGCCGCCCGTCCGGGCAGCGGATATCCGATGAGATCGAATCGAGTCTGATCGAGCAGATTGACGAGCCGAGCGCGCAGAACGACCCGATCCCGCAAGGCGCCGAGCTCCGCGTCCACGTCGAGTGACCCCTGCTCCGGAATCACGACCAGCCCAGCGGGGTCCGCGTATCGGCTGGACTCGTAGAAATAGGCGACCGAGAGGCTCCCCGAGTCCACCGTGGTCGCGGGAATCTTGGCGCGAAGCTCGACCCGCGGCACGACGGTCAGCTCGGGCTGGTACGGAAGGATGTCGTTCACGGGCCGTGCGGCCGAGGTGTTCCGCGGATCGAGCATCGTCGCCGCGACTTCGAAAAAGACGAAGGGGGCCGGGTTGTAGGCGGCGAGAAGCTCCACCCCGGCCACCCGCGCCGACCCAACATTGTACGGAACCGCATATCCCCACGACCGCTCATAAGCAATGAGATCGCTCGCCGTTCGCACGAAGCCGAAGACGTCGACCGACGCGCCCCGAAGCACGCCCGCGGAAGACGCGGTGGCTCGAACCCCGGCGTCCACGGACACGCCCGACTCCGGCATCAGCGCCGTATTGCCGCGCGTCGCCCCCGAGATTCCGAAGAGCTCCGACAACGTCGGGACACGCGCGTACCGCCCGACATTGGCGAGGACGACGAGAGGCCCGGACCCAATCTGTGCGCCCGCGCGGCCCAACGGCTCGAATTGACCGCAAGCCCCGCCCCGGGGAGGGCCTGTCACGTCCCCCGCAAGAGCCCAGGGCGGCGCGCCGTCGTGCGAGGTAGCGTCACACTCCGCGCTTGCGAGCGCGCGGAGCGTGACGAGATCGTTCACCGTCCACTCGCCTTGCACGGCTGCGCGCGAAAAAGCACGCTGCGCTCGCACGGACGCCGCACTCGCCGCGTCGATCGCCAGACGCTCTACCGATGCGCGAAAAGCCGGCGTCAATGTGAGACGGTCCGACGCGGACAGTCGAACTTGCAGAGCCTCCTCGACCCGCGTCGCGTCGAGATCGACCTGCGTCGTGCCCAAGGCCGCTTCGCGAAGCGGGTCGTCGTACCGAGCGCGGCTCACGACCGCGGCGGTGGTGCTCGTCACTTCGCAACCCCGCGCTTCGCACGGAATCGAGATCGTGAGTCCTCCCAACTGGCGTTGAATGGCGACGCGCGCCCGCGTACTCGGAAAGAGCGGGAGGCCCGGCAGGCCCGCGTCGCGGTCGACGGCGTTGACGACGACGTCGAGACGACCCCCTGCGCCCACCCGGGCGCTTCCGATCGCCCACGCGTCGGCCGTCCGCTGGTCGGCATTACCGAGACGAACGATCCTGCTGTTGCCCGGTTCGAACCGAGTGCCACCGTCGTCGACGAACGGATAGTCGTTCTGCGCTCCGTCCACCCGAATCCCCACGAGGCCAGAGGACGCGTCGTCGCCGAGCGCGGCGAGCGCCCAGGCCGCGTGGGCGCCGAAGCTTCCCCCGAGAACGCCGGCGTCGACCTCGGCGCGCCTCGGCCGACGCGGTTCGAAGAAAATGGCGCCGCCGATCCCGAGTTGATCGCCGGCGAGAGGGGCGTTCGAACGGTAGATCTCTACCCGGTGCAGGAGCCACAGCGGCACCAAGGAGAGATCGGCGGTCCCCCCCACGTCGTCGTTCAGCCGAATCCCGGCGAGGTACACCGGAGTCTGCGCCGACGTCGCGCCTCGAATGCTGGCGGTCGAAGGGGAGCCGTAGCCTCCGGTCTCGAGCACGGTGACCCCCGGCTGGGTACGAAGAACGTCCCCTGCCTGAAGGCCTGGTGAGCGGAGGCGCTCTTCTCGGATCACGCTACCGGCGACGGACGGCTCTTTGGGCGGCGATGCGATCCGATCTCCCCGCACTTCGACCTCGGGCGGTTCATCGCCGAGAGCGCTACGCGCGACGGCAATTGCCACGGCGGCCACGGTCCACGATGCGGCGGCCCGACCCTTAGGGTCGGGGGCGAAAGAGCGCCCAGTCACTGGTTGTCCTCGTTCCTGCGGAGGTTGAACCGAAACCGCGCGCGTTCGGGGCGGGCGGGCAACCGGCAGGTCTTCGGACTCGCAGGCTTATCGGCCCCTTCGGGCCGGGCTTCCTACTTGCCGTCGCTTCCCAGTCTTCTGGACCAGTGCTAATGACGGCGTTCGTTCCTGCATACCGCTGCGGGACAGTCCCGGATTCGCACCGGGTTCCCTTTTCACCTCCTTGCTACGTAGCAAGGAGAGACCGACTGCGATGGTGTGCCTACACCCGTGGCAGGTCGCGATGCAAGGGGGACGAAAGGGGATTTCTGGCGCATGCGCCTGCCGACGTCCTTCCTCGAGCCCGAAGCGATCGCCGCCTTCTCCGAAGACGCCCGGCGAGCCGTCTATGATGCGATCGCGCTCCGCCGCGACGTCCGTCACTTCCGCGCCGAGATCGACGTCGACCCTGCCGCGCTCGACCGCATCCTCGCGGCTGCCCACTTGGCGCCTAGCGTCGGGTTCTCGCAGCCATGGGGGTTCGTCCTCATCCGCGATCGGGAAGTTCGCGGGCGAATTCGGAAGAGCTTCCTCGAATGTCGGCAGGCCGAGGCCATCCGCTTCCCGCCTGAACGGCGGGAGGCGTACCTTGCTCACAAACTCGAAGGGATCCTGGAAGCGCCGCTCAATATCTGCGTCGCGGTCGACCTCCGCGACCGGCCGGGGGCCATCTTGGGCACGACCGTCCAGCCTGAAGCCGTCCGCGCGAGCGCGTGCTGCGCCGTACAGAATCTCTGGCTCGCCGCGCGCGCCGAAGGGGTCGGCGTCGGATGGGTGAGCATCGTGGAGCCCGCGGTGATAAGGCGCGAACTCGTCCTTCCGCCGGGAGTCGAGCCCATCGCGTACCTTTGCGTCGGGCACCCCGTCGCATTTCGCGAGCGACCCATGCTGGAAGAAACGGGCTGGGGCGCCAGGCGACCGCTCCGAGAAGTCGTCCACCCCAACGACCGCTGGGCTGACGGCATCGGCATCCGTGTGCCCGATATCCCTTCGCCGACCCCGCCGGCTGGCCTCACCGACGCCGCACCGTTCGACGCAGGTGCGCGCGCCGCGGCCGACGCGTACTGGGCAACTCTCACGAAGCCCGCCGGAAGCCTCGGCCGGCTGGAAGCACTCGCCGCGTGGTACGCGGGCGTCCGCGGCGCGTTCCCTCCGCCGCCGCTCGATCGGGCAGCCATTGCGCTCTTCGTCGCCGACCACGGCGTCGTGGCCGAGGGCGTCAGCGCGTTCGGATCACCGGTCACCGCGGCGATGACGGCCAACGTCATGGCGGGCGGTGCGGCCATCAACGCAATCGCGGGCGACTCGCGGGTGACGATCCTGCTCACAGACGTCGGCGTGGCGGGCGACTTGAGCGGGATCCCGACCAGGCCGGTCGTAAACCTGCGACGCGAGAAGGTGCGCGCCGGGACCGGCAACCTCCGCCTCGAAAGAGCGATGGAACGGGACGAGGTGCACGCCGCAATCAGCGTCGGCGCCGTCGTCGCTCGCGAGGCGATCGCCGAGGGGAACTCGGTCATCGGGCTCGGTGAGATCGGGATTGGAAACACGACGTCGGCAGCAGCGCTCACGTGCGTCATGGCGCGCTGCGACGCCGCGCGGGTCGTCGGCCGCGGCACCGGCATTGGAGACGATGTGCTAGCGCGGAAGATCGCAGTCATCGAAGCAGCGCTCGCCTTGCATCACCCCGATCCGTCCGATCCGATCGGCGTCTTGGCGACCGTCGGCGGCCTCGAGATCGCGGCCCTCGTCGGGTGTGCGCTCGAGGCGGCACGCCTTCGCATACCCGTCGTCCTCGACGGGTTCGTGACGAACGCGGCGGCGCTGATCGCCGTTCACATCGACCCGACCCTTCGCGACTATCTGCTCGCCGCCCACCGATCGACCGAACCCGGAGCGGCGGCGGCACTCGCCGCACTCGGCCTCATGCCCCTCTTCGACTTGGGCATGCGACTCGGAGAAGGCACCGGCGCGGCACTCGCCATTGCAACGCTCCGAACCGCGATACATACGCAGCGCTCGATGGCCACGTTCGCGACCGCTGGGTTGGTGGGGCGCGCCGGTATCCGAGTGGCGAGATCTTGAGCCGCGCTCCGCCGTCGCTCCGTGGAGTGCGGGCGGCGTTCGTCTTTCTGACGCGCATTCCCGTCGGGGGATTTCCGTATCGCGACGAAGATTGGGCCTGGGCAGCCGGCTACGCTCCATTCGTCGGGCTCGTGGTCGGGGGCCTCTTGGGCGCTCTCGATCGCCTTCTTCGGCCGCTCGGTCCGTTGTCTTCGGCCATCCTCGTCATCGGAGCTTCACTCTTGATCACGGGAGCTTTCCACGAGGACGGATTAGCCGACACATGCGACGCCCTGGGCGGCGGTCATGACCGCGCGCGCGTGCTCGCGATTCTCAAAGACAGCCGCATCGGATCCTTCGGAGGCGCGGGCCTGGCGGTCTCCATCCTTGCGCGCGCCGCACTCCTCGCGCAGCTCGGACCCGCGGCCGTCTGGGCGCTGCCGATCATCGGCTGCGGCGCCCGGGTGGGGCCCATCTGGCTGCTCGCGCGTTTACCTTATGTGACAGAGAGCTCGGAGGCGAAGAGCCGCGGCGTTACTCGAGCCACGACGCCGCACGCAGTGGCCGCCACCGGATGGTTTCTTCTGTCGCTGGTCGGCTCGGCGATGATGGGCTGGTTCACTGTCGCGCGCCTGGCAGTCCTTTTCCTGACCCTACTCGCCGTCACGCTCGTCACGGGCTGGCGCTACGTGGAGCGAGCGGGCGGCGTTACGGGAGATTTCCTCGGAGCCACCGAACAGCTAGGAGAGATCGCTGCACTCGCCGTACTCGCTTGGAACCAGTAGAGCGGCGCACTAGGCGCACTCCGAACGGTCACTTCTTCTTCGGCCTGCTCCGCCACGCGTTGTTGAACTCTGCGATCGTCTCGATCGTGCGCGGGTGCCAGAC
>JBAULD010000921.1:0-2638 GCA_049578005.1 Polyangiaceae bacterium | reverse complement strand
TCTAGATCTGGGCGCCCTGGGCCTGATGGGGGCTCGAGAGTCATGCATGGCGCCGACGCATGATGATGCAACGCTCAAGGCCACGAACACAACGGACGTCTTTTGCTGGGCGAGCCCACTGAGCTGCCCGAGGGGGAGATCATTGATCTTGTGCATCTGGATGAAGTGCTCGCGGGCGGTGGAGGCTACCTCGACGAGAGTAGCGGGCACGCTTGTGCGTCGAGCACGCGGGGCATAGCGAACCTAAGCGCCCGTCAAACATCGGGGAGTCAGCGCGTAACTCGGGTCCGGTCAGGAGATTCGATCTTTCCCGCGCGACCGAATCCCGTCCTTCCCGATTAACAAGGGTGGAGCGACGAAGTTCGGCCTCCAGCGCTTTCTTCCCAGCGGCGGGGCCCGCGTCGCCCCGAGACAAAGCCGCTCCTTCAACGAGCAGAGACGCTTCGCCAACCAGAAAAGACGCTCTCCCGATTGGAAAAGCGTCTTCGCCGATTGGAAAAGCGTCCTCGCCAAGCGAAGACGACGCTCTACCGAAAGGAAATGCCGCTCGGCCAAGTGAAAATGACGCTCTACCAATGCAAAACGACGCCGAACCAACTGAACGAGACGAAGAATCAATGACAAATGCCGCTGTGCCAATCGAAACGGAGGCATGCCGCAGCGAAAACGACGCGACGCCAAACGAAAATGACGCTCTACCGAAAGGAAATGCCGCTCTGCCAAGTGAACATGACGCTCCACCCATTCGAAAAGACGCTCTACCGATTGAACGAGCCGCTTTTGCCAACCGGCACGTTGCGGAGTGGACCATAGGCGCCCAGGAGCCTTCCGACAACGCGACGCCGGCGCGCACCACCGGCTCCGTTGCAACCCACAAGGCGAGACGCGCGGCGCGCAGGGGCCACACGCTTGCCCTCCCCGCGGCGCGCGCGGTACACCCGTCGCGCGATCCATGGCCGCGGGCGTCCTTTATGTCTCGTTCGACGGCGTCCTACAGCCGCTCCCCTTCTCCCAAGTCGTGCGCGTCGTCGCCGGGCTGTCCCGGCGCGGGCTTCGCTATCACCTTCTTTCCGTCGAGCGGGCCGAGGACCTCGATGACGCGAAGCTGTGCGAGGCGGTTTACGAGACCCTGCGCTCGGCCGGTGTCGCGTGGACGCCCGTGCGCCGAGTGGGCACGATGGGCACGCCCGGGCGAGCCGCTGCAATCGCGCGCGCGGTGACCGCCGAGGCCCTCGCGATCGCGCGACGGGACGACATCGCGCTCGTTCACGCGCGCGGCTACCAGAGCGCTGCAGTCGCTTACGCCCTGAAGAAGCTGCTCGGGCTCCGCGTCCTCTTCGATCCACGCGGCTACTGGATTGAAGAACGCTCCGGTCCGGGCGGTTGGTTTTCGGCGCCGAGCTCCTATGCGATTGGCAAGTTCGTGGAGCAGAAGCTCTTTCGCGCCGCAGACGCCGTCGTGACCCTCACCGACCTCCAGGCAGCGGACGTGGCGTCGGGGCTGTTCGGGCCGCCCCCCAAGCTGCTGGAGGTGATCCCCACGTGCGCGGATTACGAGGTGTTTCGTCTGCGCGACGATCGTCCAGAAAAACCGCTCGGTGCGGGTCGAGTCCCGGACGCCGTTCAGCGAAGGCTCGCGGGCAAGATCGTCGTGGGCCTTGTCGGCGCCTGGAACGCCACCTATTTCACGAAGGAGGCGCTGGCGCTCGCCAGGAGCGTGACTCAAGCGAGCGCTGAGGCCCACGTGCTCGTGCTCTCGGCGCAGCAGCGCGAGTACCGCGCCGCGCTCGAATCGGCCGGCCTCTCGAGCGAACGCTACACGCTTGCGTCAGCCGAGCACTGGCACATGCCCGAATGGTTGCAATGGATCGACTGGGGACTTCTCCTCGTTCCCGAAGCAGCCGCGAATCGCGCGAAGATGCCGACGAAGCTGGCCGAGTTCTTCGCCGCGGGCGTACGTCCGGTATTCTACGGTTGCAACTCCGACGCCGCGCGCTGGGTGGAACGCGCGGGCTCCGGGTACGTCCTTCGGTCCGTCGATGACTCCGAGCTGGACCGCGCGGCGCGGACGATCGCCGAGTCCACAGCCGACGGCGCGCGCCTTCGCGCCGCCCGTGAGGCGACGGAGCGGCATTTCTCCCTCGCCTCGGGGCTGGCCCGGTATCACCGCGTGGTCGAAGGCTGCCTCGCCGGAACGCCCGGCACACTAGGGACCGGCTCGCGCTTCGCGAGCGCGTTTGGCGCGAACGGAGTAAGCCGAGTACGATAATGCGACGTGCCGTGACGCGGTGAGCAGGAGCCCATGTTCAGCATCGTCCTCATCGTGGGTCTCGCGGCTGCAATCATCGCGGCTAGCAACATATCGCAACGGCCCAACCTCGATTCCCGAGTGACGGCGCTTCTGCTGGGCAACTACGTGCTTCGCCTGGCGCTCGCGCCGTGGACGAAAGACATCAACGCGTTCACGAGCGCCCCCACGGATTTCTACGGCTACGAATGGAGCGCCGGGATTATCGCGCGTTTGTGGCAGTATGGGTCGATCCACTACGTGGGCGGTGACGAGATTCCGTCTCTCGAGAATACGTCGCTGCCTTCGAACATCTTCGCGTGCGTCGTCTATCTGAACGGGGGGCCGACG
>JBAULD010000920.1:0-10136 GCA_049578005.1 Polyangiaceae bacterium | reverse complement strand
CGCGGAATGCGCAGACGGTGGGAGTGGGGGATCTTGTTTCGCTCGCCACGCCGCCGGAGACGCCCGTCCGTCCCGTGGACCGGCAGATCGCCGAGGCCGCCCGCGCGCGCGGCGGGGTCTTCGCCATTGATCCATCCGCTGGCAGCGACGCGCAGGGGCTCGCGCGGCGCCTACGCGACCTTGAACGAGCGGGGCTCGTGGCCGCCGAGGGTCCAGCGTGCTGGAAGGTGCCACCGGACCTCCTCGACCGGCTAGCGGAGCGGGCACGCGACGCGCCTCCTCGCTACCGGCTCGTCGTTCGCAAGGAGCCCCTGTCGCTCAAGGAGCAGGTCGTCCACCGGGGACCGGTCTGGCTCGACGGCGTCGAGACGAAGACGCTGGCCTACTGGGGATTGGGGGCCGACGTGCGGCAAGCCGTTGCTGACCGCCACGAGGTGCTGCGTCGCCTCGGCATCGGGCCGGACGATCCGGACCGGGTAGCGAAGTTGCGAGACCTCGAGCGCCACGCGCTCGGCGCCGAGATCTCCGCGCGCTCGGGCCTGACGTTCCTCGCGCGGGTACCGGAAGGTTTCCGGGGGCGCATCCAGCCGGCCGAACGGGACGGCCCACCGAGCGCCTACGCCGTAGTCTCTGACGGGGAGCGCTTCCTCGTCTTGCGATCAACCCCCGCGCTGCGCGCCTTGCAGGGGCAGTCCGTTGCGGTCGCGCGTGACAACAAGGGACGGCTCGTCGTCCATCTTGATCCCCACAAAGACCTCGGCCGCTGAGCGGTCTCTGCCGCGTTGTGGTCTCCAGCGTCTCGCGAGGCCCTGACGCATGGGGCCCGCGGAAAATCCGCACGCCCGGACTTGAGAGGGAACTCCAAATGGCTGAGCTACTCGACTGACTCCGCCGAACGGGAATCGACCAACGCCGAGAAACACGAGCTTACTGGTCGCTGCACACCTCGCCGGGCCCTGGATTCCCCAGCCGCGGTGCCAGTCCCGCCTCAGTACATGTCTCCAACCCCGCAGTCGAAGGCGGCCATGCCAGCGTAAAGATAATCTCGCGGTCGGAGAGACGGACGAAACACCCCCAGCCGATGCTAAGCAACATGTCGGTGGGAATACAACCCACCGTGATGGCCTCGGGCGTGCCGCAGGCAGTCGGCGAGACCAAAAGTGTTATCGAGGAACATGTCAGATCGGAACACGGGCCCGCGGACTGAGCGCATTCGGGGCTCCACCACTGCGGATAGCCGTCTCCCGGATTTGGCCCTGCGGCGTCGACGCTTGCTCCCGTGTCGCCTGTCGGGCCCGTTGGGGTTTGCGGCGGGCCATCGTCGATCGACGACACGTCCGCTCCCCCGTCGATGCCGCCGCACAAATCCGCAGCGCTTGCGTCGAGCCTCGGGGAATCGCCGCTATCCGTTCCGCTTACGCCAACCGCCCCTCCGCACGCAGCGACGAATGCTACGAAAGCCGCTGACGCAAACGGCACCACCTTCAACCATTGAACCGGGAAAACTGATCGGCCCGCCCCTCGCATGGTTGTTAGTCTACCGTCCGAGCCGGCATCAACGTAGTCGTGTACTCGCATCGTTTGAGCACTAGGACTTCGACCTTCGCGAATCCGCCTCGTACGGCGAGGTCGCGTTGTTGTCGGGAAAATGAACTTCCCCGTCGATTTCTAGGGGCGGGGTCGGTTTCGGCCTCCTCCGGTCAGGCCAACCCGGCGAAATCCCGTCCGCCCTGTGCGGACCGACTCGGCCGGGGCCGTCTCAAAGACCTCTCGACGAGCGAAACCTGGCAACAACCGGCCCTCTCGCGCCGAGGTGTCAGCTCGGGGTGGGTGGCCCCCAACTTCGGCTCTCATCTTGATTCCGGAATCGGCTTCCGCGTGCGGGCGACGTCCGAGTTCGAACCCTGGTCGGCCCGAAGCGAGCACGTATCCTTAAATGCTCGCGGACTTCGGAGGGCTCGCTCGCCCCATTGCGCTACCGGATGTCGATTTTGCGAAGCACCCCGGATGCATCGATCGATGAATGGGGATGCGCTCGCAACCGAAGCCTGCTCACCAGATCCTGCGCTCACCTCATGGGGACGTGGCTCGGAGCCCGCGCCAAGCAGGGCGGAGCGACCCATGACCGCGCCGCGCCAGCGCAAGCCGCATTCGCCAGTGGTCGTTCGGCCGTCGTTCGTATCCCAAGACAGCTCGCCGGCCCTGCTGGGGCTTAGCCCCCGCAAGTTTCTCGAAGTGCTCGTGCCCAAGTGCGCTGGCGATGCGGTTCGTGTCGGCCGAACGGTCCTGATTCCTCTGGACGTAGCCGAAGGCGCGCTCCGAGCCTTGTCGACGGGCGGCGACAACGCTCTAGACTCGACCGCGGAGGAGGAGGGCGTGACTCCCATTAGCGTGGACGCGGTGCTTGCGACCATCGGCATGCGCCGCACCGCGGGACGATGAATCGGCCGACGCCGACGACCGCTGGCAAAACAGGGAGGATGAAGCAAATGGCCCGCTCAGCTACAGGCGAACTCCGCCGTCTCGCGAGCGGCTTCGCCGCTCGGATCACGATCGAAGGGCGCGAGCGCCGCGATTTCGCACTGCCAACGTGCGCGGGTGAGGCCACTGCCAAGGAGCGTACGGCGGCTTTGGCGCTGGTTGCGCTGCGTTTGCGCCGTGCGGGGCACGCCGACAAAGTTCGCAAGCTCGTCGCGATGGGTGCGAAGGCGCGGGCGGGCCGACCGTGGAACACGTTCCTCGGAGCCGTCGATGCGATCTGTCGGGGCACCGTCGAAGCCATGACGGATGTCCCAACTTTCGAAGTCTTTGCGAAGAATTGGACTGACGGCGAGCTCGCGAGGCGCTTTCCCGATCACGTCAAGCAAAAGCGTTCTGCCGAGCGCGACGAGGAGCTTCTCCGTCTCTATATCCTCCCCCACGTCAAAGACGTGCGGCTCGACGAGTTCACGCTGGCCGACGCGGAGTGCGTCATGGCGAACCTGCCGGCGAAGCTCTCGCCGGGAACGCGCCGGCACATCGCACAGGTCATGTCGCGGCTGATGCATCTCGCGGTCTATCCGGGAAAGTGGATCCAAGTGACGCCGATCCCTCGAGGCTGGTTGCCGAGGCCAGGGGGAGACAAGGCGAAGGAGTGCCTGTACCCGGATGAAGATCGGGCCCTGATGGCTTGTCCCGGCGTACCGCTTCTTCGGCGGCTCGCGTACGGGGTTCTCGACCGTGAGGGACTGCGCACCGACGAGCTGGCGCGGCTCACGTGGGCGGACGTCGACCTCGTTCACAATCGTCTCGACCTCGACGAGAACAAGACCGACCGGCCACGCTCATGGGACATGCGTCCGGACGTGCTCATGGCGCTCACGATCTGGCGCGAGCACTTCCGCACGAAGGCGGCCTCGGATGCGCGCGTATTCGTCGACGACGAGGACGTCGGCTTGAACGTTGACCACCTGGCCGCTCAACTTCGCGACGACCTCGCGCGAGCGGATGTCGATCGCGCGAAGCTGTTCCAGGGATCGCGCAACCGTCTTCGGATGCGCGCCCACGACCTGCGGGCAACGTTCATCACCGTAAGCCTGGCAAGCGGTCGCACCTGGGAATGGTGTCAGCAGCGCACTGGGCATGGCGACGCCATGAAGCAGAAGTACCGTCGCAACTCCGCGACCTGGACGGCGCAGCGACAAGGCGACCTCGCGCCGCTGCATGTGGCCATCCCGGAGCTAGCGGCTCACGGCGCCGCGATTGCCCCACGGATTGCCCCACAACACGATTTTCGCATTGCCCCTGGTTTCCCCAAGTCATTGAAAGTGCACGGGAAGGGAGTTGAACCCTTACGCCTTGCGGCGGCGGAACCTAAATCCGCTGCGTCTGCCAGTTTCGCCACCCGTGCGGTGAATTCATGTGGAATTCGTGTGGTAATCGTAGACGAATGTTAAGCGACGCAAAGCCCTGGAATAGGCTCGTACAGCCGTCCGAGCTCGCCAAGGTTCCATGTGCGAGCCTTGCGTCGGTACTTGGCGATCATCGTGTGGCCGTCGTGGCCGATCCGGTCGGAGACCCACGTCTCCGTCTTACCCGTCGCAAGCGCGATCGTCACGAACGTTGCGCGCAAAATCGTGCGCGCGGGATCGTCGACGGGTCTCGCTACTCTCGAAGAGCTGAGCTCGTGTCACCCCGACGCGTCGCAAATCGTTGTTACCAACCTGGTCGGCCAGGCGCTCGACGTTCGTGCGCGGGCGTCGTCAATATCGCGCGCCACGTGACGGCCGCCCCGCTCCGACGGGAACGAAGCGCGGGAACGGCGACCGAGAACTGGCCAGCTCATTCGGGTCGATACGTTCAATTGAGCCGCGATCGAGTACTCCCTCAGGACACCGCGCTCAAGGGTGCTGCTGCGGGAGGGAAGTCGACGCCGGAGACCTTGACGACGGCCTGCCACGCGGCTTCCTGGCTGGCGCGATCGTGGAGGTGTGGGTGGCGCATCGCTTCAATTGGGCCTGTGAACTTCCCTTGAGCCGAGGCGAAGAATTGCCCTGAGACGTCGGTTCCGAACTCTGACGCCTGGAGGTACCGACGGGCCGCGGTCTCCGGCGTTTGATTCATGCCGGGAATGAGGTTCACGATTGGGATGAACAGATACCTCAAGGCCGGGCTAGCGTTTCGCACCACCTTGGTGTCGGTCGCTGCACCGGGCGAGACAGCGTACACGGCCATGCCGGAGGGTAGCCGGCGCGCCAGCACCGCAACCCACCAAGCGACAATGAGCTTCGCGTCGGCATACGCATTGTTGGGCACGTACTTCACGCTC
This sequence comes from Polyangiaceae bacterium, assembly GCA_049578005.1. Taxonomy (GTDB): domain Bacteria; phylum Myxococcota_A; class Polyangia; order Polyangiales; family Polyangiaceae; genus Palsa-1150. The sequence continues at coordinate 5,329 of JBAULD010000920.1, read as the reverse complement.
GGCCCGTTGCGAATCAGAGCTTCCACAGCTGCGGTTCGGTCACCCTCGTGGTGTTTGGCCGCGAAGGCTGGCAAATCGGTGTAGCTGAAAAAGGGCACGCCCCCTCGGGCAGGTTCCGCGCCGGCAATGACAATCCGCGCGTGGGGGCTCAGCAGGTTGGCGCGGAGCAACCCGACAGTCAGTTGATGATGGCCGATGAGCGGGGCCTGAGCCGCCTCGACGCCCGCCTCCGTGATCACGCGCTCCTTGCCAGGGACCAGCCCTGCATTGAGCAGCAGGAAATCGATCGGCCGACCCCGCTTGACCAGCTCGGCGAGGGCGGACTGGACGCTGGCCGGTGCGTTCAGATCCAGCTCCAGCGGCGTGAAGACTTGGGTCTTGGTCTCAGCCGCGAGTTGAGCGGCCGTTTCCTGGACCCCGGCCAGGCTGCGCCCGGTGACGATGACCTGGCGGCAGCCCTCGCCGGCGAGCAACTTGGCTGCCGCATAACCGAGCCCGGAGGTGGTGCCGGTGACGAGAGCGATCGAATGTTTCATGGGTGGTTTCCTCGCGACGACGTGGCCTTGCCAATTTAGAACTGATTTGTACAGTAATAGGGCGGATGGCCGGACGCAAAGAGTTTTGAACCAAATGATTCCAAATACAGCTAGGCCTCGTGGACGACCGCGGAGCTTCGACGAGCTGGAAGCGCTGGAAAAGGCGACCCAGGTGTTCTGGTCGAAGGGCTACGACGGAGTGACGGTCGACGATCTCGTCGACGGGATGGGGGTCGGGCGGCCGAGCCTGTATGCCGTCTTCGGGGACAAGCGAACGTTATTCCTGCGCGTCCTCAGGGCGTACGCGGAGAAGAAGGGCGCTCTCGCTGCGAAGGCGCTCCTCTCGCCGCAGCCTCTTCGCGCCTCGCTCGCCAGCTTCATGAAGCAGGCCGTCGAGTTTGCGACCGAGGAAGGCTCGGCCGTGGGTTGTCTAATCGTGTGCGTCGCGCCGCTTGTGGACGACGCAGAGGTCCGGCAATTCCTGCAGAAAGCTACGTCTGGCGCCTTGGCGATGGTGGAACGTCGTTTCCGAGACGGGATTGGCGCGGGTGAAATCCCGTCGGACTTTCCTGTAGCCGCGCGGGCGAGCCAGGTCATTGACCTTGTCCACGGTTTGACCATGCGTGCGAAAATGGGCTCGACGCGCAAGACGCTTCTCAGGGACGCAGAGGAAGCGGCCGACTTGGTGCTTCTGCCGCGGGGGACTGGCCACGGGCCGAGCGGCGGTGCCCGGAAACCCCGTACGGTTCGGGGCTGAATCGACCAGTTCGCGAAGCTCGAAGGGGCGGTCGTGGGCGCGATCAACGCTCGTCCGGCGGGCTCGGAGCCCGACCCGATTCCAATGTCGGCGGAGCCGCTGGCCGCGTGGCGCGCATCGCCGTCGCCTGCTGCGCGCGCGCTCGATAAAGCTCGTCGAAGCGAGCACGCACGGCCGCGACCACCTCGGGCTCGGCTACGTCAGGATGTCCCGAGCGGAACGGCGGCTCGGGGTCGTATTCGAGGCCGAGCTGGATCGCCTTCGCCACCGCGTCGCCGGCGAGCGTCGCCGCGAGCCGGAGCCCGAAGTCGACGCCGGCCGTGACGCCGCCGCCTGTGATCCGGTTGCGATCGACGACGACCCGCCGCCGGACGGGGCGAGCACCGAAGATCGGCAGCAGGTCCATGAACGCCCAGTGCGTCGCAGCCTCGTAGCCTTCGAGCAGCCCCGCCGCGCCGAGCAGCAGCGCGCCCGTGCACACCGACGTGACGAAGCGAGCGGCCTGGCCTCGTTCGCGCAGGAATGCCAGCGCGGTCTCGTCTTGCATCAGCGCCATCTGTCCGCTGCCTCCCGGCACGAAGAGCACGTCGAGGCCCGGACAGTTCGCCATCGTCGTCGTCGGCCCGAGCGCGATGCCCGAGTCGGCGACGACCGGATCTAGCGTCCTCCAGAGCAGGTGGACCTTCGCGTCCGGGATACGGTGCAGCACCTCGAAGGGGCCGGTGAGATCGAGCTGCGTCAATCCGGGGTAGAGCAGCATTCCGATGTGGGTCGCCATCTGGGTCGTCCTCTTGGGGCACAACGTAGAGCGATCCTCCGTGGCAGAAATGCCATCGATCGATCATTCTGTGCCAATGCCGCGCGTCATCCTGATCGCCTTCGACGGAGCCCAGGGCCTCGACATAATGGGGCCCGCCGAGGTCTTCGCCGGCGTCGCTCGCCACACGGGCGCAGCGGGCTACGAGGTGATCGTTGCGTCGGTCCGCGGCGGTACGATCCGGGCGACATCGGGGGTGCCGATGACGACGGTCGATCTCGGCCGGTTTCGGCCCATCGCAGAGGATACGGCGATCGTCGTCGGCGGCGAAGAGAGGGCGGTGCGCGCCGCCGTGGCTTGTCGGCCTCTCGTTGCGTGGGTCGTGCGCGCGGCACACGTCGCGCGGCGGATCGGCTCGGTGTGCTCGGGGGCCTTCGTCCTCGCGCAAGCGGGCGTGCTCGACGGACGTCGGGCGGCGACGCACTGGTCGGCATGCAGTCAACTCGCCGCGTTCCGTCCGCAGGTGACGGTCGACGCGAACGCCATCTTCGTGCAAGACGGGCGGATCTGGACGTCGGCCGGCGTCACCACGGGCATCGACATGGCGCTGGCAATGGTCGAGGAGGACCACGGCCGGCGCGTCGCCGACGCGATCGCGGCGCGCCTGGTGCTCTACGCGCGTCGTCCCGGCTTCCAGTCGCAATTCAGCGAGGTGCTCCTCGCACAGCGCGACGCGTCCGATCCGCTGGCCGAGGCGCTGGCGTGGGCACGCGCGAACCTGCGCGCGCCGATGAGCGCCTCGGCCCTCGCGCGACGCTCGGGGATGTCGCTACGGACGTTCCACCGCCGTTGTGCCGACCAGCTCGGGACGACTCCCGCGAAGATGGTCGAGGGGCTCCGCGTAGAGTACGCCCGGACGCTCCTCGCGACGACCGCGCTCGGCACCAAGACGGTCGCGTCGCGGTCGGGCTTCCGCACTGCCAGCCGGATGGCCCGGGCCTTCCGCCGCGTGCTTGGCGTCTCTCCCAGCGACTACGCCCTCCTCCACGCGCGGTGAGTCCAGTCGCCGCCTGCGTCGCCGCCACTTACGTAGGCAGCGTGATTGAACGGGCCGTCGCGCGGGTGCATAGAGAGGGGCCGCCTCCGGCGCTGCAAAGCCCGGTTCCGGCCAGACCGGTGACGCCCGCCGATTCCGCGCTCAAACGCGTGCTGGAACGGGCGGATCTCGTGGGCGGACTCGGTGTCGCGGCGCCTACGTCCACTGAACGTGCACGTCGACCCTAGCTGGCGTGCACTTGGAGATCCTTCACACCCATTTCGGCGAGGACCGCGCGCGCTCGCTCCGCGTCCGCCGCGGTTCCGTTGGCGATGAGCAGGAACTTGTTCGCCTTGAGGCTCGCCTCGTATTGAATCACAGTGTTCTTCGGGATGCCGAGGCTGACCAAGGCCGCCGAGAGCGCGCCGCTTGCTCCTCCGACTGCTGCACCGACCGCAGCGCCTTCCAGAGTACCCATGATCGCCGAACCGATGAGTCCACCACCGGTGAGGATCGGACCGATGCCCGGTATCCAAAAGAAAGCCGGAGCGAAGAGAATGCCGAAGATCGAACCCCAAAAGGCCCCTTGCTTTCCCCAGTATCGCACTTGATGGCCAGCGTTGTAGAAGCCGACAGGATGTTCTTCGGTTAGATAGTCCTTTCCCACGATGGATAGGCGTTTCATGTCGAAGCCCGTGCTTTGGAGCTTTCTGATCGCCGCCTCCGCGTCCTCGTGCCGATCGAACACTGCAACGCAACTGCTCTTCCCGATGGATTCCATGACCGCCTCCTTGAACGCGCTCATGGTAGCGCCGGCTCGTCCGACGAAAGTTCCAATTTGTCGTCGGAACGACGTCGAAGAGGCGATGAAGCAGAGTCAACAACATATCCCGCTGGGACGTACGCCGGTATGTGCGAACGGCCGCGCCCGGACCGGGCGTGATGCGAGTCGCAACGCATGACCGCAAAGCGACCTGACGCCAGCGCAATGGCGGACGCCCTCGACAAGCTCTACGCCGCACCCTTTGAAGGCTTCGTCTCGCTCCGAAGAGAACTCTCCGCAGGCCTGCGCGCTGCGGGCGACCTGGCGGCCGCTCGCACGCTCGGGGCCGCCAACAAGCCGACCCGGACCGCTTGGGCACTCAATCAAGTCGCGAGAAACCACCCGGCGCTGGTCGAAGCGATTATCGATTCCTGGAGGGCTGCGGCAGCGGCGCAGAAGAGCCGGGATGCGGACGCCATTCGGGAGGGAGTTCGCCGCTACCGCGAAGCGATCGGTGAGGCAGTTCGAGCGGCGCGGTCGATCCTGGCCGGCGACGGCGTCTCCCTCTCGATCGCTCAGGCTCGTCGAATGAGCGAAACGCTGCAGGCCCTCGCCACGGACGAGACCGAGCGCGCGCGGCTTCTTGCCGGGCGTTTGACCCAAGACGTGCCAATCAACGATCCATTCGCGGGGCTCGAAGTGAGCACTCCCGGTCGGCAACCGAAGCCTCTGCAGAAGGCCGTCGGAGTCGTTTCTTCGAAGCGCGCGAATGAACAAGCGGCTCGGCAGGCGGAAGCCGCTCGCGTTCGCCAGGAACGGCAGCGAGCCGCGGACGATGCCCACGCGCGCGTGGCGGCGTTGGAGCGCTCGGTCGCCGAGGCGCGAAGCATTGCGGCCGCCGCCGACCGCGCGAGAGAGCGGGCGGAAAGGGAGGTTGCGGTCGCGCAGAGCGCACTCGGGACCCTAGAGGAGGACCTCGCGCGGGCGCGCGAGCGCCTTAAACAGCTTTCATAGCGCTCGGAACGGAAAAGAGGTGAGCGCGCTGCGCAACGTCGTGCCCCAATTTCCTTCCTCAGGAGCCCGAGGTCGATTTTGGCTCGGGCGGCGGACCCGGCGGCGGGTGATTGGGACGACACGCGAGATCGCCGTCCGGCGTCTTCGCGCACGTCCCGTCGATCGTATTGGGTCCGAATGTCACGGTGCATGCGTCGCCTTCGGCGAGGTTTGCGCAAGCAGCGAATGCCTCTTTGGGAATTGGAGGACGACCGGGTCGATCGCCGTCGGCGTTTGCGTCGGCGACGAGCCCCACGAGAGCGATTGCGGCGGCCGCAGGGATCCAAGTGGACAATGCCTTCATGTCTTCAATCTCCTTCGCTCCCAATGTGAACGCGTGGAGTCGAGGCGCTATTTCGCGCGTCTTTCGAATTGTTTCAGTCAAGCGCTCGTCGGAAGCGCCGGGACGGTCACCCGGACCGTCGTC
>JBAULD010000919.1:0-5405 GCA_049578005.1 Polyangiaceae bacterium | reverse complement strand
AGCGATCGAACATCCTGCGGATCGCGGTTCAGAAATCTCGGGAGGTCGAGAAAACGCGAGCGCCGAGCCTCTTCGGGAAGCAAGCGCCCGGCCGCCGTGCGGCCGGGCGCATCGGCCGGGTCCGGCGCGAGCGTCGTCACGAAGAAGAGGACGAGACTAGTCGCGACGAGCGTCGGAATGGCCCAGAGGACGCGACGGAGCGCGTAACGGAGCATCGCCGGGGCGCAATATCGCACGTTCGAGAGGCGGGCGCCCTGCGGCCCTGCTGAGACCACTCCTTTCCCTTGCGCCGGAGCTCTTCCTCGTCCAAGACGCCACTCGCATGCACCCTGACGAGCTTCGCGAGCGCGCCGAACGCTGGATCGCCGACGACCCCGACCCGTCGACGCGCGACGAGCTACGCGCACTCCTCAGGCAGCCCGACCTGTCTTCAACCGATCTCGCGGACCGCTTCGCAGGCTCGCTCGAGTTCGGCACGGCCGGACTGCGAGGGGTGATCGGCGCTGGCTCCAACCGTATGAACCGCGCCGTCGTCGCTCGCGCCACCTGGGGTCTCGCGCAAGAGCTCCTCGCCAGCGTGGCGCGCGCGGGCGAGCGGGGCGTCGTCGTCGGCGGCGACGGGCGCCGACTCAGTCGCGAACTCTCCGAGGACGTGGCGGCGATCCTGGCCGCCGCAGGGATTCGGTGCGTGCTCTTCAGACGGCCGGTCGCCACGCCGCTGGTCGGCTTCGCGGTAAAGCTCCTGTCGGCCGCCGGAGGAGTGGTCATCACGGCGAGCCACAATCCCCCCGAATACAATGGCTACAAGGTGTACTGGGAGAACGCGGCGCAAATCATCGCGCCGGTCGATACGAGAATTGCCGCCGCCATCGATCGCGCCCCCCCCGCCCGCGAAATCGAGCGCCCGGATCTCGCCGAACTCGTCGCGCGCGGCCTCGTTTCGGAGGCATCCGCCGAGATTGAACGCGGGTACCTCGACGCCATCCGCACGCTGTCGGTGCACCCGCAGCAAGGGGACCGCACGCTCCGCATCGGATACACCCCATTGCACGGGGTCGGCGATGCGATCGTGCGCCGCGCCCTTTCGGAATCCGGCTTCTCGGACGTGACCAGCGTGCCCGAGCAGCAGTTTCCTGACGGCGCGTTTCCAACGATCGCATTCCCGAATCCGGAAGAACCCGGCGCGATGGACCTCGCCTTTGCGCTCGGTCGAACCATCGGCGCCGATTTGCTTCTGGCCAATGACCCGGATGCCGACCGTCTCGCCGTTGCGGAGGCGGAGCCGGCCGAGCCGAGCGGCTATCGCTTACTCACGGGCAACGAGGTGGGAGTGCTCCTCGGCCACTACCTCTTGACGGAGAAACCCGCCTCGCGGCCGCGGGCAGTCCTCGCGTCCATCGTGTCCTCGCCGCTGCTCGGTCGAATCGCGGCATCGCTCGGCGTCCACTACGAGGAGACCCTCACGGGGTTCAAGTGGATCGCCAATCGCGCGATCGAGCTCGGCCGGGAAGGGTACGAGTTCGTTTTCGGATACGAAGAAGCGATCGGCTACGCGGTCGGTGATGTGGTCTGCGACAAGGACGGAATTTCCGCCGCGGTTCTCGTCGCAGAACTGGCCAGCGTTCTGCGCGAGCGTGGGGGGACGCTGAGCCGAGAGCTCGAAGTAATCGCTCGCCGCTGGGGCGCATATGCAAGCACCCAGTTTGCTGTGACGCGCAAAGGGGAGAGCGGCATCGTCGCCACCCGTACCATGATGGCGCGGCTGAGGGCGTCCCCGCCCCGAATCATAGGCGACGACCAGGTCGTCGCCGTCGCCGACTACGAGGCCGGTGTGCGGACGGACTTGTGCGGGGGGCCCCCGTCGCCGCTCGTTCTGCCGCGTAGCAACGTTCTCGTCTATGAACTCGCGACGGGGGGCCGGGTCGTCGTAAGGCCGAGCGGCACTGAACCGAAGGTAAAGTTCTACTTCGACGTCCGCGAAGAGGTCCGGGCGGGCGAGGCGGTGCCCACCGCGATGGCACGAGCCCATGTTTCGATGATTCGATTGCGCCGGGCCTTCGTGGCGCTCACGGATGGCTGAGCTAGCATTGTTGGTGTGAAGGGTGAGGTCGCACGAGCGCTCTGGGCGCTGACCCTGGCAAGCGCTTGTGCTTGCGGGCTGGAGAAGGGCGGTCTTCAGGATACGGACGCAGACCCGTCCGGCGACGACGGCGTCACCAAGGACGCGACCTTCCCGGATCAAAGTTCGTCCGATGACAGTGGGGAGAACGCAGAGGGAACCGACGACAGTTTCGAGGAGTTCGATTCGGACGCCGAGACGAACGACGCGCCGACGACGCCGCACGAGGCGAGCACGTCGCTCGACGGCTCAGTCGACGCCGCGAGCGACGCCACGACCCCCGACAAGCACTCGGACGCTGCTCACCCGACGAGCGACGGCCGTGCGCCTTCCGACGCCCGTCCGGACGTAGAGATCCAGCCCGACTCGTCCGAGGTAGACGAGGCCGATTCGTCCGAGGACGCGCGGCCCGACACAGGCCCGTTGCCGATCGTGTGGGACGGCGGAGCACTCCCCGATCCACAGCTCGACAACACAAACTGGGCGTCTTTCTGCGTGGCCCTCGCGGCCTGCGGCGAAGTAACTGGCGTCAGCGCGTGCGTCGCTCTGCAGCCCCAGCCCTCGTCACCGGACACACTCTTTCCGACGACCGAAATGGTCAACAACGTCAACAACGCGGCGCCCGACTGCGCGCAGGTGGCCGTTGCGGTCGGCGGAGGGTCGGCGTGTCCGAGCACCACTGCCGACAGCTGCGATGGCAACCTCCTAAGCACTTGTCGCTGGGGATTCGCGATGAAGGTCGATTGCGCAAGCGTGGGCCTCGTCTGTTCGAGCGGAGACGCCAATGCCGGATGCGGCTTCGGCGATTGCGCTGCTTCGCAGGAGGGGGAAACCTATTGCGTAGGCACCAATTACCTCGCCAAGTGCTCGCGCGGCCGCTACGAACCGGCTGTCGACTGCGAGACATTTGGCGGGGCGTGCGTGGGTCCGCCAGGTGCCGCACACTGCGCCGGAGCGGGCGGGTCGACGTGCAACGCGGGAGGCGCATGCGTAGGCACGACGATCGTCGAGTGTGTGGCTGGCTTCTTCGGGAGCGTCGATTGCTCCCAGCTCTACAACGACAACTTGACGTGTTTCGCCAACGACGGCGGGCTTCCCGTCTGCGCGGTTGGCCAGGCTTGCAATCCCTCGCTAGCCACAGACACGTGCAACCGGCAGCAGACGCAAGTGCGGTTCTGCAACGAGGGAATGAACGACACCTACGATTGCACGGGCAACGGCTACAGCGGGTGCGACGCCGGGAAGTGCTTTCCCTGACGAAGCCAGCCCTGCGTCAAAGCCAAACGGCACAAACCGCGGCAGCCCCGCGTACGACGACTGCCCCTGCGCCCGCGTAAACGGTCGTTCCGCCCCCGAGATCGCCGGCGTCGATCGACCAGCGCGCAACCGCTCGCCGTCCCAGGAGCCTTCCTTCCTGGTCGATCGCGAAGCCTCCGACCTCCACGCCTCCATCCGCCTCTTCGCGGTGTGCCAAGACGAGGTCGCCCAGCGCCGCGTCGAGAACCCAACGGCCGCGGGCGCCCAATAGAATTTCGTCGATCCGTCCTTCGCCGCGCCCGCACAAGAGCGGCGTGCGAGGACTACCGTCGGATCCGAGGCTCTGAAAGAGGATCTCACCGTTCGGCCGCCGAGCGACGCGCACCGCGTCGCCGAGGGGCGACTTGACCGCGATTCGATCGGCCTGCGCGCGCCACCGAACGACACCCGACAAACGATCGACCGCGAACATTTCGATCCGCGCTCGCTCCGGCTTGTCGGGGTCCTCGGCCGCCGCCACGCCACAGACGACCCCCTCACCGCCGACCGCGTGGATTCGCGCGCGTGGCCCAACGACCGTCGCGCGCGCCCAGGGCGGGTCGGGGTTCGCACGTTGCTCGGGCGGACGCGACTCGAGGAGCGAGAGCGCGGGCGCAAGCGGACCGTCGCCCCCTGTCCACCGGCCGTCGATCGGGGCGAACAGCTGAAGACCGCCCGCGCAGGCGTTCCGGGCGGACGCTGGACCATCGCCGCCGGCATCCACTTCATGGGTCGCGACTTCGCGGGCAGCGCCGGCCGTGTCGGTGAACACGTACGAAAGCACGTGTCGTGCGCCCCCCCCGTGCGACGCGACGAGCTCGATCCACAGACCGCCGTCGGGCGCCGCCCACGCGTCGAGCACGTCATCGTGGCGCGTGACCGGAGGTATCGTGATGATGCGGCGATGACGCGGGACCAGGTCTGTCGTCGAGAGCGCATACCAAAAAATCGGCTCTCCCTTGCGTGTGGCGACCACGTGTACAACACCACTTTCGACCGCCAGAGCGGCCACCGGAACTGGATCGGGCAGCACGCGCCGTGCAACTTCGATCCCCGTGCGACAGTCGAGCGCATAGACCACGGCGTGCTCCCACCCGTGAGCGTTCGGGTCGCGAGGCATCATCGTCGCGACCACGACGTTCTGCGCGACGACCCGGACTTGGTCGATCCGTCCGCCGTGCTCGGGTCGCCACGACCACGCGATTGTCGGCCTTGGCCGGTCGATCTCCGCTGGCACGGCGCGCGTTCCGCCCGGATCGCCGCGTCTGTGCGTCCATTCGCCGAGGATCACGGAGGACATTGGGAGTGGGTCCGATACTAACCCCCTGCCTCCGTCCGAGCCTCAACTCCGGCGGGTGACCCCGGCGACGTTCATCGTCGCATCGCGATGCCAAGTGCCGGGCGCGTCCGTCTGACCGGCTACACCTTCTCTTCTACGAGCTTTTCGAGCGAGACGATTGCCTTGGTGAAGCCCTGGATCCCCTCTTCGAGTTTGTCGGTCGCCATCCGATCGGCCGCGTGCATTTTCCGGAACGTGGCTTCATCCATCGGAATGCGCTCGATCGAGAGAGACCGTGCGCGCGCGGGGTCGAGCTTTCGGACGAGGGTACCCTGCGACTTGGACAGTTCTTCGAGGAAATTCGGGGCAATAGTCAAGAGATCGCAACCCGCGAGCTCCACGATTTCACCGAGGTTGCGGAAGCTCGCCCCCATGATTTCGGTCTTGTAGCCAAAATGCTTGAAGTACTCGTAGATGCGAACGACCGATTGAACGCCTGGATCTTCGTGCGGCGGGTACTCGGTCTTGCCAGTCGACTTCTTGTACCAATCCAGGATTCGCCCGACGAATGGGGAGATGAGCGTGACGCCGGCCTCGGCGCAGGCGATCGCCTGGTGAATGCCGAAGAGAAGGGTCAGGTTGCAGTGAATTCCCTCCTTTTCGAGGACGTCCGCCGCACGGATACCCTCCCAAGTCGATGCGATCTTGATG
>JBAULD010000918.1:0-8984 GCA_049578005.1 Polyangiaceae bacterium | reverse complement strand
GCGTGTTGCCTCGCTGCGATTCCGGAGGCCGGCCCCTTCGGCGCAACCGCTCGGACGATGACTCGGATTCGCCCTCCGGCTGGCGTGAACTTGAGTGCATTGACGAGGATGTTCGTGACAACCTGCTTGATTTGCATGGCGTCGCCCCAGAGCGAAACGGGCTCCGGCGCATCGAACTCCGTGGTCACGGACCTCTGCTCGGCAACCGTCTCGAAGAGCTGCATCGTCGACCGGGTCACCTCGACCAGGTCGAACAAAGTGCGGCGTACGGTTCTCGGCGACGGCGCGACGCTCGTCATGTCGGCGGGCAAATCGGTGTGAGCGCGCGCCGCGCCGCCGAAGCGATGGAGCATCGCCGCGGTGTCGTTGGCTGCCTCGAGAATCTGCGCGACGTGCCCACGTTGCGTCGCGTCGAGCGGTCCGGCGATTCCGTCGCGGAGATTGCCCGCAAACCCGGCGATCACGCCGCAAAGGACGCGCGCGTCGTGCGTGAACGTTTGCGCTTCGCTTCGAAGTGCAGAGAGCCGTACAAGTGTACCGCGCAGACGCTCCTCCAACCCCCGGGCGCGCTCCAGCGACTCGGCCGCGCCGCGACGCTGAGCGAGCACGTTGGAGGCGAGCTGCGAGAGCTGCGAGAAGTGGCCCGTCGGGACGACGTGGACGGGACCGAGGCCGGCGAGGCGGCCGCAGGGAACCTCCTCGGATACGAGCGCGAAGAGGGGCAGCGCATGGGTGCGCGGGTCGCTGCGAATCGAGGCGGCCAAGGCGACGAATCGTTCGGGGTCGCTGCCGACGTTCAGCACGGCAGCGTCGAAGCCGGGGGCGCTGAGCATCGCCAGCGCGCTCGTGTCGACCACCGCCGTCCGCACCGTCGCCCCTTCGGCGCGAAGCGACGTGACGAGCGGCTCGCACGCGACGTCGTCGGCCGCGACCAGCGCAAGGACCGCACCCTGTAAGGTCACACGACGGATGGTACTCGAAGACCGGGCGCTTGCGTGCGCGCGGTCGACGCGCCGCGGCCGAAGCGCGGCTACATGTGAGTTCAAGCCCAGCGCCCGGCGGCCGTTCCTTCGGACATGGCCGCATCGTTCGCCTCTCCGCTCGATCCGCTGCTCGCAGCGTTGGATGCCGCGCGCTCCGCGCTGCAGGACGGCGCGACGGACCTCGGCCTGGGAGCGCTCGACGAAGCATTCGGCGCCCTCGGCTCTCTCTACGCGTTGCTCGACTCGCGGCGACATCCGGAGATGAGCGCCTATCTTCAGTTCGTCTACGACGCGTGCCTCCAGCACATCGGTGCCGCCGGCCCAGGGCGGTGCGAGAGGCTCACGTCGGCGATCGAGCTGCTGTTGCCGCTGCTGCGCGCAGAGGAGGGCGCGCGCAGGAGCGGGTGGCCCGCAGATCGACCCTCGTTCATTGCGCGCGCGATCGGGGTATAGGCCGCCCCTACCGGGCGATCGTCAAACCCGCTCGTCCGGGGCGAGCCTGCAAGGCTGCGGCGCGTCTTCCGGGTCGACTTGCAATGTGGAGTGCTCGATTCCGAACCGCTCGTGGAGTTCCCCGCAGACTCCCCACAGAAACGCCGGCTCGCAAATATTGCCCGGCATGACCAAATGCGCGGTCAGCGCCGTCTCGGTCGTACTCATCGCCCAAACGTGGAGATCGTGCACTTCTCGGACGTGAGGGAGCGCCGCGAGGAAGCCGCGGACCTGGTCGATGTCGATCGCCTCCGGCACGGCGTCGAGCACCAAATTCATCGACCGACGAAGGAGGGACCAGGTGCTGACCAAGATCAGGCCCGCGACCGCAAGACTCAGAATCGGGTCTAGCCGCAACCACCCCGTCCGCGCCATCACTACGCTCGCCACGATGACCGCCAGCGCGATCCCTGCGTCGCCCGCGAGGTGCAGGAAAGCCGCTCGGACGTTCAAATCGTGTTCGCCCCCGCGCAGGAAAAGGAGCGCGGAGGCTGCGTTCACTACGACGGCGATCGCCGCAACGATGATGACGGGCTGCGTGGCCACGGCCTCGGGGGTGCTCAGCCGCCGGATGGATTCCCAAGCGATGGCGCCGGTGGCCACGAGCAGGAAAATTCCGTTCGCCAGTGCGGAGAGGAGGGTCAAGCGACGGTAACCGTAGGTTCGACGTTTCGTCGGCCGGCGGTGCGCGAGAAAGGTTGCGCCTCCCGCGAGGAGCAGCCCGAGCACGTCGCCCAGGTTGTGGCCCGCATCCGCGAGAAGCGCCATCGAGTGAGCGACGACGCCGTAGAACGCTTCGACCACCACGATCGCCGAGTTCAGGATCACGCCCACGAGAAAGGCGCGCGCGTCCGTATCGGAGTGGTGATGCTCGTGGGAATGGCCCATCGGCTGAGGATGCGAGGTGGGGACCGAGCATCCGGCTCGGGCGGGTATTGCCTTCCGATATATAGTCTGAAGATGGAACTTCACGCCGTCCACGCCGAAAGAGCACGGCCGCCGTCGAGGGGTCTGCCCCGCGACGCCGCTCTTTCGGACGCCCGGCGGGGCTGCCCGGGCGGCTGAGGCGGGCCGACGCCGTGTCGAGTCGCTCGGGAGCAACGAACCCGCTCGCGGGCGGAGGGCTGCTTGCCGTTCTAGCAGCCGTTTCGTTCGGCATCTCCACGCCGCTCATCCAGAAGCTGGGACAAGGTTCGGGCGTTTTCCCTACAGCGACCCTTCTCTATGCGGGAGCCGCAGCAGCCTCCTTCGGAAGAGTCGCCGGCTCGGGCGAGGAGCTCGAAGCTCCCGTTCGCAAGCATGACCTTGGCCGGCTGCTGATCGTGGCGCTCGTCGGGGCGGTGTTCGCGCCCGTCTCCCTTGCCTGGGGCCTCCAGCATACGAGCGCGTCGGGTGCTTCGCTACTTCTCAACTTCGAGGCCGTCTTTACGGTGCTCTTCGCGTGGCGCCTCTACCACGAGCCGATCGCCGGTCGGGCGGCCGTCGCGCTGGCGACGATGGTCGCCGGCGGTCTCTGTTTGGTTCTCGGCGGCCAGGCGGGGGGACGGATTGGGTGGGGCGCGATTGCCGTCATCTTGGCTACGCTGGGATGGGCTCTCGACAACACGCTCACTCGTCCGCTGGCCGAATTGAACCCGACTCAGGTCGTGCGGTGGAAGGGGGCGCTCGGCGCGGCCTTCGGTCTGACCGCGTCCTTCGTGCTTCGCGAAACGTTCCCGGCGAGCGCGGCGGCGTTGGGTCTTCTCGCGATCGGTGCGACCGGCTATGGCCTCAGCCTTCGCCTTTATCTTCTCGCGCAGCGCCGGATCGGCGCCGGGCGCACGGGTTCGATCTTCGCGCTCGCGCCCTTCGTGGGGGCGGCGGCAGCCTGGGTGATGGGTGATCGGACGGCGGGACCGGCCACCGGCGCGGCGGCCGTCCTTTTCGGGTTGGGCGTTTATCTTCATCTGACCGAGCGGCACCACCACACGCACACGCACGAGCCTCTGGAGCACGAGCACGCCCACCGGCACGACGACGGCCACCACGATCACCGGCACGTCCCACCGGTGGACAGTGAGCACAGTCATCTGCACCGGCACGACGACAGAACCCATGATCATCCGCACGCTCCCGACGCCCATCATCGGCACGGGCACTCGTGAGGGAGCGCGGTCGTGTCGCGCGGACCGGGCAGCGGTGTGCCCGTTCGGTTCGGGCTGGAGCCGAGTCGATTCAGTACACCGCTGGCACGTACAACTCCCGCGGGATCGGCCCGCGGATGTAATTGGGATTGTGCACTCGTTCCGGGAGCGTCACCGGCGTGTGCTCGACTTCCTTATAGGGAATCTGGGACAGCAAGTGATGGATGCAGTTGAGGCGCGCCCGCTTCTTGTCGACCGCCTCGACGACCCACCAGGGGGCCTCGGGGATGTGGGTGCGCTCGAGGGTGGCTTCTTTCGCCTTCGTGTATTGCTCCCATCGCCTGCGGGACTCGAGGTCCATCGGGCTGAGCTTCCATTGCTTGAGCGGGTCGCGAATGCGCATGAGAAATCGCAGGTGCTGCTCCTCGTCCGTGATCGAGAACCAATATTTGACGAGGACAATGCCGGCGCCGACGAGCATCCGCTCGAACGCGGGGACCGTGCGGAAGAACTCTTCGACTTCTTCCTCGGTGCAGAACCCCATCACGCGCTCGATGCCCGAGCGGTTGTACCAGCTACGGTCGAACAGGACGATTTCGCCCCCCGCGGGCAGATGCGAAATGTAGCGTTGAAAATACCACTGTGTTCGCTCGCGTTCGTTCGGCGCGGGGAGGGCCGCGACGCGGCACACGCGAGGGTTCAAGCGCTGCGTAATGCGCTTGATGACTCCGCCTTTGCCAGCGGCATCACGCCCCTCGAAGATCACGACGAGCTTCAGCTTTTCGTGGACCACCCAGTCCTGAAGCTTGACGAGCTCGCCCTGCAGTCGAAAGAGCTCCTTGAAATAGTGGACTCGCTCGGGAGTGAGAGCGGGGAGCTCGCCCGAAAGGGCGGAGAAGTCGTCGTCGTCTGCTGCCATCTCGAATTCTTCGTCGAAACCGTCTTCGACCTCGCCACGAACACGTTCGCGGAGCGCGCTCTTTTCCATGACTCCCTCCGGTGCGCATCATACTCAATCCTCCATCGGAGGAAGAGCGGCTCGGCGCGGTCGTGCAGTCGGCGAACGTCGACCCTCCGTCGTAACGCGAACGTCACGGACTTGGGGGAAGCCTACCGCTTCGCCGTGAGAACGCCGTGCCCTGGCCCCACAACCGACTTGAGGGCCGTGACATAGTCGAAAGGGTCGAGGGACTGATCGTCCGTATGGCATCCCATGCAAACCTCTGGGCTGACCTTTCGCGACGTCCCCCGTTTCTTGTCGAGCGAGCGAACGTGCGCCGCGCTGGGGCCGTGGCAGCTCTCGCAACCCACGTTCGAAAAGTATTTCACCATTTGATCGTAGTTGGTCGTCTGAAACGGCTGAAGGTACCCCGTCATGTGGCAACCAAGACACTGCGAATCGCGGTCGTGTTTGTACTTGTGGAGAGTGGCGAGCGCCTTGGCGTGATCGGTGGTCTTCCACTGATCGTTCTCGTCGTTGTGACACCCGACGCATGCGTCGTTGCTCGCGTAATCCCACCTCGGCGGGTAGAGCGGCTCTTTTACCCCATTCGCGCGCCGCTGATCGGCGATCGCGCCGCGCTCGATCGAAGCGACACCGACCTGCGTTCGAATCGCGTCGGTCAACTTTACCTTTTGGTCTTCGAACTGCGCGACTTCGCCCAGGCGCAGGTCGCGAACATCGAGGCGTCCCAGCACGTCGCCGGGGCTGCCCGCGAATACGACCTGCGTTCCGCCGACCACGGCAGGCTCTTCGGCCGCGGAGTTTTCCACGTGACCGAGCACCGCCACGTCGATCCCGCTCGTTTGGGACAAGATCTCTTCGGCCCTAGCTCGGCCGCCGAGCACGTGAAAGAGCCCGACGACGAGGCGCGCCCCGCGCGATCGCAGGGACTGCGCCTCGGCCTTCGCCGCCTCGGCTGCGTCGCTCGTCCGAAATCCCCACCGCTGCAGATCGGCGTTCCGCTCCGCGGGGACGTCGAGAACACCGAAGATACCGACGAATTGGCCGCCCGCCTGGACGATGCGGTCGGGCGGAAACGGTCGTTCCTCGCCTTTTCCGTAGAGGTTCGCCGCGACGACCGAAATGTCCGCCGTCTTCAGCGTCGCTTTCAGCCGCTCGCGACCGAGCTCGAGGTCGCGTTCGCCCAGCGTCGCCGCGTCGACTCCCATTCGGGCGTAGCTGGCGAACACGATCTTCGGAATGAGGTCACGACCGTAGGCCAAGCCCGGGACGTCGTCCCCAGCACCGGCCAGCAAATCCCCGGCGTCGACTTGAACCACGCCGCCGCCCTCCAGTTTGATTTCGTCGACGACCGTCGCTCGTCTGCCGAGGCCGCCGGCGCTGCCGGGCTCCGGCGACACGCGCCCGTGGACGTCCGACGAGTAGAGAATCGTCAGTTCAGGCTTCGGACGCTGGGGAAGCGCGAGCGCGTCGCCGGACGCGTCGCGGGGGTGCACGATGGTCGTCTGGCCGGTCGGGGTGATCTGGTCCTTGTGATCGCAACGGAGCGAGCAAGCGAGGATCGCGAGCAGCAAGGGCGCGCGGCGCCACATCGTCATGAGTCACTCTACAACTTTCCAGACGTGCTTCAGGGTCGCACCGCAGCCGCTCTTGCTGGAAACGATGCCATGACTTTCTCCACCGCTCGATGCAGGCGGTCGTAGTTCGCGCGACTGGGGTCAATCACTTCGCGCGCGGAGGCGTGCCAGAGCAGACGGTGGGTCCCCCCGTCGAACGCGTCGACTACGAAGGCGCCTTCGACGAGGTCTTGCCGTTCGTCGTCCAAGTACCCGAAGTACGGGATCTCGGTCTGCTCCACAGGCGGAAGAGGCGCTGCGGGTTCCCCCGATGCGAGCGGCCGGCGTCCGGTCTCGATTCGCACGACGAAGTCGGCGCCCTGGCCGGTGGACGGAACATAGCCGAGGGTCTTCAGGCTCGCTTCGACGTCTTCTTCGATGTGGGCACGTACCTCCGCCGCGCGCGACGACACGACGGAATTTGCCGCAGCAGGTTCCGCGGGGACGAACAGAAACGTTCGATAGCGCTCGAAGCCGACGTTCGGTGTCGTCGCCGTGTGTACGTCCAGCGCTGAACTACATCCGCTTGTGAAGGCGACCGCCGAGGTGGCGAGAGAGACCGCAAAGAGCACGGACCGTAAATTCATGCCCGACATATAGAGCATCCGCCGTGCCCATCGCCTCCAAAGATAGAGGAAAACCTCGATCGGCGGAATGGAAGCGTGCGACCTGCACGTGCGCGGGATTGTCCGGCGCAGACATTGCGCGTATGCGGATATTTCGCGGCCCGTCATCGCGTGCTCTCGGCCTAGTCGTGTCCTTTCGACCTGCGGGCGACCGTCCGCTCGGCGTCGCGGTTCTTCTGGCGCGAGCGGTCTTTCTCCTTGCGCTCCCGCCCTTGGACACGACTCGTGCCCTCCTCGCTGCCTTTGATCGAGGCCAGCGGCCAGAGCGTGTTCTGGATCCGGGCGAGGCCGGAAGCGACCACGGCCGAAACGACCTCGTCACTGCGCTTGTAACACTGCGCCGATTCGTCCAGCGGCACTCGCCCGTCGAGATTCACGAGAATTCCGTCGCGTCTATACTGCTCGTCGATCTTGCGCTGATCGAGCTGCCGAAGCGCTTCCCCGCGCGACATTCGCCGTCCCGCGCCATGGTTGACCGAATAGGCGCTCTTCACGGCACCTGGCTCCGGCATGAGCACGTAGCTGCGGTCGCGATTCGAGCCCGGAATGAGGATTGGATGGCCCGTATCGCGCCAGATCGTGCCGGCGAGCGCCGGGTGACCGGCGGGGAAAGCCCGCGTCGCCCCCTTTCGATGCACCCAGACCGGCCCGTAGTCGGGATGATCCTCGGCCTGAACCAGGTTGTGGCTGATTTCGTAGACGAGCTCCAGGTCTTCTCGAAAGACTTTGCGGAATGCGCCGGCGATCTGTTCGAAGATGACGAGGCGATTCAGGATCGCGTAGTTGCCCGCCGCGGCGACGGCGTTGAGGTAGGCCTCGAAGTGACGAGAATCGGGCGTGAAGTAGCCGAGATCGATATCGGCGATCCCGGCTTCCCCGCGTTCGGCTCGCTCCTCTTTCGCCAATTCGAAGTAGTTCGTCGCCAGCCCGTGGCCGAAGCCGCGGCTGCCCGTATGCACCTGCACGCACAGGGTGCCCGTGTCCTCGCACTGCTGGAGTTCGATGAAGTGGTTGCCGCCGCCCAGGGAGCCAAGCTGGTCAAGTCCACGCTCGGGCGACCCTTTGCCGCCCCAGGGAATGTCCCATTGGTCGGATACGGGGATGCGGTGGCGCTCGGCGCGGCTTCGATCGAAGTCCCCGCCGTATTTCTCGACGTAGCGCTCGGCTCCGCCCCGAACCAAGTCCTGAAAGTCTTGCTCGGAGAGCGTGCCCAGACGGACGCTCTTTCCGCCCGGGCCGAGGCTGACGCCCTTCGTGACTTCTCGGTTGAACTCCAGCTTGCGATCCGGTGTGGCGCGTTCGAAGGACACGGCGCTCCGCGCGAGCACCATTCCGCAGCCGATGTCGAACCCCACGGGCCCCATCGCCACCGCGCCCCCGGTCCCCCGGCGGCGGTCCGTCAGGATCACGCATCCGACGGGGACACCGTAGCCGGAGTGCACGTCGGGCGTGATGACGACGAGACGCACGCCGGGGAAGCGCGTCGCGTGGACGATCTGCCGGTACAAAGCCGGCTCGGCCTCGGCGAGCAAAGCCCGCGTGAGGAAGAGGCGCACGTCGACCTGGCCGGTGTCCCCGGTCTCGAGCCGAAAGTACGCTTCGCCGTCGGACCACACGGCTCGTGCCTTCCAGTCGCTCTCGTGCACGAGGGGTTGCGACTTCGCCATGGGACCACGTTCAGCGCGCGCCCTCAGACGAGCTTTTCGGTCGGGTTCGTGATCTTGCGAAGGACTTCGTACCGACCGGACCGAACCCGCAGCGCGTAGCGAGCGCCAGTCGGCTCCCAGTTCGGGTCATCCAGGCCTTCGAACGCTCCTCGCAAACGCTGGCCCCACGAGTCGCGGATCATCGTAAAGTACGGATTGGTCTCGTCGATGCAGGTAATTCGGTCGCTGCGCAGCGCGCCGGCTTCGTACACGAGAAGGTCGATTGGCAACCCGACCGAGAGATTGGACTTGAGAGTCGAATCGATCGACACGAGCGCGCACTTCGTCGCCTCGGCCAGCGGTGTACTCGGCACGAGGATGCGATCGAGCACGGGCTTTCCGTACTTTGCTTCGCCGATCTGGAAATAGCAGGTCTCGGCCGTTGCTTCGATGAAGTTGCCGGTGGAGTAGACGAGAAAGAGGCGCATGGCCTCGCCCTTGATCTGGCCCCCGAAGATGAGCGTGCAACTGAAG
>JBAULD010000917.1:0-3560 GCA_049578005.1 Polyangiaceae bacterium | reverse complement strand
GCCGGGGCCCTCGCGGGCGGCGCGGCCATCGTCTTGGTCGACACCGGCGAAGCGGAACGGACCGCGGACTGCGACCTGGCCGCGCGCGACGGCGGCTCCATAGCGTCGCCCGTCTGCACAAAGCCGCGTACGAGGGCTCCGGGGGCGATCGTCACGCGCGGCGCTCGCACGTCGCCGACGACGCGGGCTCCGTCTTCCAGCGAAACCACCTCCTCGCCCACGAGGTCGCCTTTGACGGCGCCGCGCACGACGAGACGTCGACCGCGGACGCCTGCTCCAACCATTCCGTGCACATCCACCGTGACGTCGCCTCCCACGGCAATGTCCCCCTCGACGAAGCCCTGAACTTCGAGGTCGACCGCACCGGTCACCCGACCGTGCACGCGTGTGGTCCGCCCAATGACCGAGGTGCTTCCCGCCATGGTCAGACGTCCATGTCGACGTTGCCCTTGAACTGGGCACCGTCGGCGATCGTCACGCGGCTCGCCTTCACGTTTCCGATTACGCGTGCACCGGACTGCAAGTCCACGCGCTCGGTCGCCGTGACGTTACCCGTGAGTGCTCCGGCGATCGTCAGCGATCCACCGACGATGTCCGCCTCGACGGTCGCGCCGTGTTCGATTGTGATGCCCTCTTTGGCCGACAACTTTCCGCGTATGGTGCCCGCCACGACGACGTCCTCGTCGGTCGTGATGTCGCCTTCGACGGTGATGCCCGCCCCGATGACAGTGCTCGCCATGGGTCTCTCCGTGATTCTTCAGCGTCGCGCAGGCGTGCGCCCGCGCGTCTCGCCTCGTGAAGCGCCGCCGAGCTCCGGCGGCAAGTCGAACTCGCAATCGAGGCGTCCCGAATATCGCGCGCCCTCGTCCATCGAGATGGCGGACCCCCGAAGATTGCCGCGCACGCGAGCGCTGGCACCAAGGCGCACCGCCCCGGTCGCCGCGACGTCGCCCTCCAGCGCTCCAGCAATCGTCACGGCCTGCGCCTCGATCACTTCAACGGTAACGCTCGCGCCCTCGGCAATCGTGAGGTCCCCGCGTATCGCAAGCTGGCCCTCGACCTGACCCTCGACGATGAGATTCCCGTCGCCGTGGACGCGACCACGGACGCGCGCGGTGCTTCCAATGCGCGCGTCTCGGCCGTCCGCGTCGCGTGCTGTCGTGCGGGTCTGCGCCATCTCGGGGCGGCGAAGCTAGTACAGCCGTTCCCGCATGTCACCATCCGCAGCGTGACGCGAGGGGACCGGCACGCCGACGCTTATTTCTTCTCGTTCTTCTTGGGCGCCGGGCGATTGGCGGGGGGAGCTGCGTGCGGCGCGGGCCTCTCCGCCTTCGCGGCCTGGGCATTCGCGGGTACGCCGCCGTGAGCCGGCTGCGCGGGAGCCGCGCTCTCCGGATGTCCGGCCGCCTCGTGAGCTGCTTCGCTCTTCGGCTCGGGGCGGGCTTCAGCCTTGGCTTCGACCCTCGTGTCGCGTCGCGGGTCAGTCTTCGCTTCGGGCTTGGCCTCCGCTTTGGCCTCGCCTCTACCCTCGGCCTTCACTTCGCCCCTTCCTTCGGGTTTGGCCTCGCCCTTCATCTCCGCCCTTCCTTCGCCCTTCACCTCGGGCTTGGCCTCCCCACGCGGCATCGGCCCCTTTTCGGCCACGGCCGTGCGATGGGGGACCGTTTCGTGCGGGACGGGGCGGACGGTGCCGCTCGCGTGCACGTAGGCTCCGCCGGGGCGATGACCCGGCGGCGGTCCAGCCCTGTGCTCGATAGCTACGTGCTCGCCGCGGTGGTAGTTGGCGGGTCGCTCCGGCTTGGAAAAGCGAATGGCCTCGCCTCCGTAAGCCCGGCGCGGGGCGTCGTGCGAGCCCCAGTATCCGTGGACATAGACCACCCGGTCCCCGACACGCTCGTAGTACGGCTCGATGTACACGCGGCCTTCGGGTGCGATCTCCCAGTGACCCCAATTCCAGCCCCAATCCGCTCCGTTCCAACCCCAATATCCGCCGACCCAAACGTAACCGGGCCCCGGGGCGTCCGTCTGTTCCTCATAGACGGGATCGGGCGGCTCAGTCGTCGCGGTAACCTCCTCCGGCTCGCCCGTTTGAACGGGCTCGACCGCCACGTCGACCGTCGCGGACGCAGGGGCGGGCGGCGGCGGAGGAGCCACGACTTCCGCGGTTACGACCGGTTGGGGAGGGACGGCCCGGAATTGAACAGCACATCCCGAAACTAAGGCCGGAACCGCGAGTAGCAGCAAACGTTTCATCGAATCCTCCATCGGCAAGTCGGCGCGCCCTGCGTGGGCCCAAACGCTCCACGAGATCTTTCTCGCGAAGCGCCGGCAGTTGACCATAATTCGACGCGACGCAGGGAGAAAAGCGGGCTGGGACTTGCCGGTCGGTCAATGCGCTCGTCGTTCGATTGCCACGTACCGGGACTGATCGCCCCGCTTTACGCGGAGGAGGACCGGCCTATCACCCGCCGCCGCCCGCACTTTGGCCGTGAGATCGCTCGTCGTCGTCACCGGCTGCTGATTGACCGACTCGATGACGTCACCCGGGTGCACCTTTCCCTGGGCCGGTCCGTCGGGAGCGACTCGCTCGACCACCACGCGGCCGTTGTCGTCGGCCACACTCAGCCCCAGAGGAGAAGATGCGCCGCCCTGCTCAGCGCCGGGCTCGCGCGACTGTGAGCTCGACCCGTGTCCGTCCTGATCCTCGAGCGGGGCGAGCGCCACTTCGACGACCTGCGTTTGCTTGTCCCGAAGAACCGTGACGTGGGTACGGGTTCCCGGTTTGTGCGGCGCGACCATCCGCGGAAGGTCTTCCGAATGGGGGACGTCTTGACCGTCGATGGCGACGATGACATCACCCGATTTGATCCCGGCTCGTTCGGCGGGACTACCGGGCTCCACTTGTTCGACCAATGCCCCGCGAGCCCGGTCCATGCCGAGCGCTTTCGCCAGGTCTTCGTCCATGCCCTGGATCACCACCCCGAGCCGGCCCCGAGATACGTGACCGGTGGCGATGAGCTGCGGGAGCACCATCTTGACGGCGTCAATCGGGATCGCAAAGCCGATCCCTTTGCCCTGCGGGTTGATGGCCGTGTTGATCCCCACTACTTGTCCGAGGAGATTGAAGAGGGGCCCGCCGCTGTTGCCGGGGTTGATGCTCGCGTCAGTCTGAATGAAGTCGTCGTAGGGACCGGCGCCGATCGTTCGTCCCTTGGCGCTCACGATTCCCATCGTCACCGTGTTGCCGAGGCCGAAGGGGTTGCCGATGGCCACGACGTATTCGCCCACGCGCATCGTGTCGCTCACACCGAGCGCGGCGACTGGCAGGTCGTGGGCGTTTTCTAGCTTGAGCACGGCCACGTCGAGCCGCTCGTCCTTGCCGACCACTTTGGCGCGATACTCGCGGTCGTCCGCGAGCTTCACTTTGACGGTGTCGGCGCCGTCGATCACGTGCGCGTTCGTGACCACGTGACCCTCGGAGTCCACGAGGAACCCCGAGCCCAGCGCTTGCCGCTTGAGCACCTCGTCGCCCCCCTCGTTGCCCGGCGTCCGGCCGTGGC
>JBAULD010000916.1:0-3175 GCA_049578005.1 Polyangiaceae bacterium | reverse complement strand
CGACGAAGCATCCCGGTGCGATGGGGAACAGCGCGCGGGAGACATTCGCCGAAATCTGGAGCGTCATCGGCCCGATGTTCGAAAAGGTGATGCATGGCGCTTCCGTTTCGCGCACGGATTTCGAGATACCACTCGAGCGTCATGGATTCCCGGAGGAATGCTACTTCGTCGTCTCGTATAGCCCCATCCGAAGCGAAGCGGGCGATGTTGGCGGGGTGCTGTTAGCCATCACGGAGACCACCGAGCGAGTCATCGGCGCGCGGCGCCTGGTCACGCTCCGCGATCTCGCTGCGACACCGCAAAATGCGAGTGCGAAAGCAGTATGTGAAGTGGCCGCGGGTGTCGTCGCGAAGAATCCGGCCGATGTTCCGTTTGCACTCTTCTACCTGTTCGATACGGAAGGCAACCCCTCGCTTGCCGCGGCGGCGCGCATCTCGACAAATGCGCTCTCCGTCGATCGGAACGAGGCCGGTGCGCCCTGGCCGCTCGCGACGATCGGCGCGACCAAGGGAGGGGTCGTGGGGGACTGCCCCGCGGGCATTGCGGTCGAGTCCACGAGCCGAGGCTCGACCGCGCCCGTTCGCACCTTTGCGTTGCCGATCGTCGCACCCGGCTGCGACAAGCCGAGCGGCGTCCTCGTCGCGGGGCTCTCTCCGCGCCTGGTCTTCGACGCGCAGTACCGGAGCTTTCTCGAACTCGTCGCCGGGCATCTCGGCTCAGCGATCGCCAGCTCGCGAGCGCAGGAGCTTTCTCGACTGCTCGCGGCCACCGACTCCAACGAACGCCAGTTCCGCGAGCTCGTAGAGAACCTCCCCGATCTCGCCTGGACCGCTCGCGCCGACGGCTACGTCGATTACTTCAATCGCCGCTGGTACGAATATACGGGCACTGTGTTCGAACAGGTCTCTGGCTGGGGGTGGAAGTCGGTCCACGACCCGGAGATGGTGGACGAGGTCGTCGAGCGGTGGAAGCGCTCGATAGCGACCGGACAACCGTTCGAGATGGAGTACTCTCTCCGCGGCGCGGACGGCCAATATCGGTGGTTTTTGAGCCGAGTCCGACCATTCCATGACGCCGAAGGACGGGTCGCTCGGTGGTTCGGGTCCAACACGAACATTGATGAGCGGCGTCGTAACGAAGACTTCAAAGAGACCTTCCTGGGCGTCCTCGGCCACGACCTGCGAAACCCATTGAACACGATTTTGACGACCGTGCGGGTCCTTTGCATGCGGGGGAATATCGACGCCGATACGGTCAAGCGGCTCGAGCGAGTCATCGCAAGCGGCGTCCGAATGCAGCGCATGATCGAGCAGCTTCTCGATGTCACTCGCGCGCGTTTGGCGGGTGGAATTCCGATCGAGTTGAGCCCGACCGCCGTGCCGCTGGCGCCTCTCGTCACGAAGATTGTCGACGAGATCCGAGCCGCACATCCGTCAGCGAAGATCGAGCTACTCGTGGATGGGGGCTGCGCGGCCCGGGTCGATACCGATCGTTTCGAGCAGGTCGTATCGAACCTGATTGACAACGCCGTGGCC
Organism: Polyangiaceae bacterium; assembly: GCA_049578005.1. Taxonomy (GTDB): domain Bacteria; phylum Myxococcota_A; class Polyangia; order Polyangiales; family Polyangiaceae; genus Palsa-1150. Next base: position 1,640 of record JBAULD010000916.1, on the reverse strand, counting down.
CATGGCGATGTCACGCGCCCCATTCTCGTGGTGCTGTCCTGTCGTAAGGGCGAGGTCACGCTTTCAATCGAGAACCACGGCGCGCCCATACCGCGCGAATTCATTCCGCTCCTCTTCAACCCCTTCGCGCGCGTCGAAAAACCCGCCGGGAGGTCGGCTGGGCTCGGGCTCGGCCTGTACATCTCGGAGCGCATTATGGATGCCCACGGGGGGAAGCTCTCGGTAGATTCCTCCGCCGAGCTGGGGACGAGGTTCGTCATCACACTACCGGCGGACCGATGACCACCTAAACTGCTTCGGCAGGGCGTCTGCTCCCCGACGTAGGGCGCTGCTGAGCCGGACCCGGCGGTTCGGATCAGGTGGCCGCGACTGGCTGCGCTCATTTTGAGGGAATGTGAGAACGTGAGCGGAGACCGCCAGCGCTCGGCTGGTCGGCCGCTCCCATTTCCGGCCACGCCGCAGGCCATGTACGCCTCGCGGCGATGGGCGCACGTTCGGCACATGCCATCGACTCTGTGCGACACAACGCCACGACCGGAGGAGTTGCGAGTCCGGACGACGGCGGTGCTGCACCTGGGGATCGAGGCCGACTCGACTGGCCGGGATGCAATTGTCGCCTGGGAGTTCGTCTCGCAGCCGCGGCTCGTGGAGGTGGTGGAAAGGCTCCCGCGGACGCGAGCGACCTGACCCGGACGCTCCCGTTCGTGCCGGGCCCTCTTCGACGGGGGTGGGCAGAAGGGGACGTCCGAATGCAGATGCAGCGGGCGGGGTCGGCATGTCCCGTGCTGTGACGACCGATCCGAGGTTCCAGTGTCAACGCAGCCTTCATCGAAGCGGCGGCCCGCGGCCGGACTCAAACCAAAGAGTCTGCGGTGCGTCGCCGAACTTCGAAATGGAGGCGAAGGCAGCCTCCACGCCACGCGCCGCTACGGCGCGGCAGGCGCGGACAAGATTCCGGCCTCCGGGGCGCTCGAACAGCGAAGAAGAGAGGCCAACGACGTCCTCGAGAGGCGCGAAGAGGAGCTCAGGAATGCGGATGTGCGGACGAAGAAAGCCCTTCATCCCTGAGACACTTCGAGCAGTAATCCCGACAAAAAAAGGAGACGATATGAAGACGACCCTCATTGTACTGACTTGCTCTCTTCTCGCCGCGGCGTGCGCCAACTCCGACGAACGCTCGGCGCAACGCACGCCGGCCCGGGCCGGAGAGTCCGTCGAAACCGATCACCCTGCCTTTGGAAACAACAGCTCCGCAGGCAGACCGAGCACGATGGCTCCGGACAGGCCCGGGGAGGCTCGGATGGACGCGGCAGTCGAGAACGCGAAAAACGATGACCAGGAACGGAGCGTACCGACGCCGATGAATCAAGGGAACAGCGCGCAGGAAACGGACATCACAGCGGCCATCCGGAGGAGCGTAGTGAACGACAAGACACTATCTTTGGCCGGAAAGAACGTCGAGATAATCACCCAGGGCGACCGAGTGACCCTACGCGGAACCGTCAAAAGTGGACGCGAAAGGAGGGTCATCGAATCGCTCGCCCGAAAGACTTCAGGCGTTGCTGTAGTCGACGACGAGATTGAAGTGCAGCGGCAGACAGACTCCAAATAGAAAGAGGTTGTCATGAACAAAGTCATAA
>JBAULD010000915.1:0-11123 GCA_049578005.1 Polyangiaceae bacterium | reverse complement strand
CAGTCGTACCCCGCGGGAATTGCAGTCGGCGCCGACGGCAATCTCTGGTTCACCGAATACTACACGAACAAGATCGGCCGCCTGACGACGGCTGGGGCGTTCATCGACGAATACAATATTCCGACCGGGACCAGCGTGCTCGCTCTCAATCCACTCGCCATCGCTTCCGGACCGGACTCCAACCTTTGGTTTACGGAGTACAGCAACAACTTCATCAGTCAAATCTCGTCGAGCACCGGTTCGATCCAAGAGTTCGCGATTCCGACCATGGGTTCCAACCCGGAGGCCGTCACCTCGGGACCGGACGGCAATCTGTGGTTCACCGAGGAAACGACGAACAAGATCGGTCGCTGCACGACGACGGGAGTGATTACGGAGTTCAGGCCCCCGACAGCGCAGAGCCTGCCCTGGGGGATCGTCGCTGGCCCGGACGGAAATCTATGGTTTCTCGAGACCTACGGCAACAAAGTGGGCCGTATCACGACCGCAGGGGTCATTACGGAGTTCCCGATACCCACCCCCTCGAGCGCCCCGAGTTTCATCGCCGTGGGCGCCGACGGCAATCTTTGGTTCACCGAGGGCAACGGGAACAAGATCGGTCGCATCACGACGGCGGGAGCGATCACCGAGTTTGTCTTTCCCACGGCGTCGAGCGGCCCAGCTGGAATCGCCGCGGGTCCCGACGGCAATCTGTGGTTCACGGAGGGCATGGGGAACAATCTCGCTCGCATCACGACGACGGGAGCGATCACCGAGTTTGCCATTCCGACCGCCAGCACGTACCCGAGCGCGATCGTCGCGGGCCCGGATGGCAACATCTGGTTCACGCAGGGGTACGTGAACGAGATTGGGAGGATCACGCCGTAGGGGGTGGGGTTGCAGCGCGGTTGTGTCGAGAGCGGTTTCACGCAACCTTCGGCTGGACGCGGCCGAGAGAGCGAGTAGAAGGTCGACCGGCGGGGGGATGCGCCCACGTGCGGTAGCCCTCGTCTCTTTCGAGGTGACTCATGGTGCCGAAGGTTTCTTCTCCGCGTGGGCTTTGCGTTTTCGCGGGCGGTCTCGCGCTCGGTCTAGGCCCGGCGTGCGGTGGCCCGGACTTCAGTTCGGTTGGTAATCAGCCCGGAGCCGCCAACGAAGGCGGAAGCGACGTCGACAACACGCCGATCATCCTGCCCGCGCCCGCGCCCATGCAAGGCGTGGACGCAAGTGCCGATGCCAAGATCGACGTCATTGAGGGCGGAGCCGGGAGTGAACGTGGCGCGGACGCGGCGGCCACGATCGCGCCAGACTCCGCGACTACCCTGGCCGCGGCCGACGCCACCGCGGGTAGCGCCACCGACGGCGGGGGGGCAATTGCCGACGCCGGGCCCGGGCCGGCATCCGACGTCGTGCAACGAGTCGACGCGGCGCTGAAAGACGCAAGCGCTATGAAGGGGCCCTCGGATGCGAGCCCCGACGTAGGGTGTCCGACCGGCTATGCGTCTTGCGCCGGAGGCTGCGCGGAGCTCTCGGTCGACCCGCACAACTGCGGAACGTGCGGCAACGATTGCTCTGCGCTCCCGAACGTGGCCGCATCGGGCTTGGCGTGCCACGCCGGGCGCTGCGCGTACCAATGCGCGCCCGACTACGCGGACTGCACGAATGCGGGCACCGGATGCGCGACTTCGTTGCGATCGACGCAAACATGCGGCGCATGCAATACGACGTGCAGCGGCGCGGACTTCGCCTGCGCGCTCGGCGACGCCGGGTCGTACGCGTGCACGGTGGTGTGCCCGGCGGGAACGACAGACTGCAACGCGACGTGCGCCGATCTCACGAGCGACTCGAAGAACTGCGGTGCTTGCGGGAAGTCGTGCTCAGCGGGCACGCGGTGCTCGGGGAGCCAGTGCGTGTGCGATTCGACGAGTGGTTGCAACGGTTGTTGCAGTAATGCGGCCACGTGCGAGACGTATGCGAGCCAGAGCAACGCGAGCTGCGGGGCGGGGGGCGGGGCGTGCGGAGCGTGCACCAGCGGGCAGACTTGCGACACGAGCAGCGGGAAATGCGGGTGTCCGAGTGGGCAAACGCTCTGCGGGGGCGCGTGTGTCAACGAGCAAACGGATCCGGCGAATTGCGGGAGCTGCGGGACGGTCTGTCCGATTTCGTGCACCAGCGGGACTTGCCTGAAGGCAGTTTCGCTCGCGACGTCGGCGGCCGTTGCCTCGACGATGTGTGCTGTCGTTTCAGACGGGAGCGTGAGGTGCTGGGGGAACAATAACTTCGGACAGATCGGAAACGGCAGCGCGACGCCTGCTTCCGTGGTTTCGACCCCGTCAATCGTCAGCAATCTGAATGGCGCAACGGCGGTCACTTTGGGCTTCGGGCAGACGTGCGCTCTCGTGTCGGGCGGTACGCTAGAGTGCTGGGGGACCGATACCTGCGACGTGTCACCGTGCCCAGCGACCCCCCTGGTTCCAGGACCCGTGACTGGCCTGAGTGACGTCTTGGCTGTATCGAGCAGCGGGGACGGGCGATTTGGATCTGTGACATGCGCGCTGGTTTCGGGTGGTCTCGTTTATTGCTGGGGGACCAGTGACTTTGGCCAACTTGGAAATGGATCTACGGGGGGCCTCTCTCAGGCCACCCCCGCCGAAGCCACGATTTCTCAGGCTTCGTCCATCGCCGCGTGGTCAATTGGCGCTTGCGCTCTCTTATCAGGAGGGACGGTCGACTGTTGGGGTGGAGACGGCCCGGGCTATGTTGGCCCCGGCCCAGGCGACGCACAGCCGACCCCCACTCCGGTCTCCGGCTTGACAGGCGTAAAGGCAATCTCGGCCGGAGCGGGGCAAGCGTGCGCTTTGCTAGCCGGTGGCACGGTATCGTGCTGGGGCGACGATCCAAATGCAAATTACGTAGGTCCAACCCCCGTTGCCGGGCTCGAGGGGCTAACGGTCAGCGCGGTCTCTGTGGGCAGCCTGCATGTATGCGCCCTCATTTCCGACGGTTCCGTTTGGTGCTGGGGCGATAACTATTTGGGCGAATTGGGGGACGGCACGGTCAACCTCGCGCCGAACACAAACGTAGCTACGCCCGTCAAGGTTCTTGGTTTGAGCAATGCGGTTCAGGTCACGGCTGGGGACGGGTTCACCTGCGCGCTCTTGGCCAACGGTGCCGTGTCGTGCTGGGGGGATAATGAGTCTGGAGAGCTGGGCAACGGCACGACAAGCATCAATCCACAGCCGACGCCGGGGCTCGTTACATGGTGATTGATTGGATTCGAGTGACGGGGACGGCGGGGCAACCCACTGAATTGGTGCTCTCAGCGGCTCAGCGGCCGGCTCACTCTCCCCGCTGAGTTGATTACGCAGCACGACGGGGGACCCAATCATCGGACTTTGGTCCGCCGCCGGAATCGGCGGGGGAAGCCTCGGCTCACATCGAATAGAAGTTGCCGCTCATCGTGAGCGCCGTCAGGAGTCCAACGGTTGCGTTGTAATACGTATAGTACGTGTTGTCCTTGGGAACGAGGTTCGGCGCTCCACGGTTGATGCCGTCGAGGACCATCTGCCACGCTTCGTTGACGAACGTGCCGTTGCTGCCCGACATGGCACCGACGGCCGCAGAGCCGATGATGGACATCGAGTTCGAGACCGCGCCGGTGTAGGGGGCTCCGCTGAGCGAATACTCGTCATAGACCGCGCCGATTCCCCCGGCAGCTTGGCCCGCGAAGAAGGCGCTGATCTTGCTCAAGTAACTCGACGCAGCGGCCGTGCCGTTCCAGCAGTAGTCAATCCCTACGCGCCAAGGAACTCGATGCGCGTCGTATTGGTAGATGACGTCCGTGGCCGGGTTCATGCTGCCCGTATTGCTGGTGGCCGACGAGCAGTTGTTTCCGCCGCACCATGCGGGGACTAGGCCGTTCGAACCGGCGAGCGACGCGATGACTTTGATGGAGTTGTCCGCAAGCGCCGCCCAGCCGTGCGCGCTGTCGATTCCCGCAAAGACGCGGTAGTACGCGGGAGCGAAGTACGACGGGTTGGTGGGGGTGATCGAGGCGTAGTTGCTTCCGCCCTTGGGAATGTTGTTGGTCCAATCGATATCGCTCGTCGCGATCTGCGAGATGACTGTGCCGGCGGTGGTCGTATAGGACGTGCCCCATTGCTTGCCCGCCTCGACCAGCGCGAACCCCATGTCCTCGTCGGCGTCCGTGGCGGTACCAGCGCCTCCGGTGTTGTTCCACGTCATAAGGGGGCCTGCCGCCTTGTTGGCCTGCGCGTACGTCCAAAGCCCGTCGAAGAGAGCTTTGTCGTTGAAGTAGACGGCCAACAGCATGCCGTAGCCGATTCCTTCGGAAACCGTATCGTTGTTGCTCTCCGGCCGCACGACCTTGAACCCACCGTTCGAGGCGACGACGAAGTGCTGCTTCCAGTTGCGGTAAGCCCACAAGAGATACTTGCCCGCGGCCGTTCGGCCTCCGGCGAACGTAGGAATCGCTCCCTTGCACGACGCGAAGCCCGTTTTGCCGTCATTGAACGTCGGCATCGTCATCCCGGGCGGGGTCAACCCGTTATCCCCCGTGTACAGCGACACGTTGTCAATCGCCAGGTTGTAACCGCCGGTGGTGGAGAAGTCGGCCGTGGCGTTGAACTGGAACGCGAGGGCGTTCGTCGGGACGAAGTTCGGCGCCTGGCACGGCTTGGTGGTGCCGCAGGCGGTCAGGTCCGGGAAGTAGAAGGGAACGAGGAGCGAGAACGGCACGTACACGGTCTGGAACGAAGTCGTGAGCGCCGTGCCGACTCCCGTCGGCGTCTGTCCTACGCCCGCCAGCAGGTAGCCGCGGTTGTTGTACGCATCGACGCTGCCGTTGGTTGCCGTTCCGGTTGCGACCGTGCCGGGGTTGGCCGCCGCGTAGGCCGCGCCGGGCTGCGATTCCTTCGTGAGCATTTCGAAGTACACCGCGCCCTCGCTGCTCGAGGTCGTTTCCACGTCGAACTGAATGCCGTCGTATTTGCTTAGGTCGTACGCGGCCCTCATCATGCCGGCCGACGGCGAAAAGGCCGCGCCAACGCCCGAGTACATCGTGTGCCCGGTCGACGAGGACGACAGAGCGTATTTGTTGCAAGTCTCTCCGGTCAGATCGACTGGGTCGCCCGCCGGCGCGGCGCTGACCGCGATCGGGCCGTTGGCCACAGCCGTCGGCGTTTGCGTACCGGTCATCGTGTCGGCGAACACGTACCAGTAACCGGTCCGGCCGCCTTGAGAGATCATCGTGCCGGTGTCTTGCTCGAAGTCCGAGATGACGTTCGCGCCGGGCGTTCCGCACATGCTCGCGCCGGCGTCGCTCGTCACGCCGCCGCTATTGCCGCCGTTCCCCGAGCCGCCGCTGCTGCTGCCGTTTCCGCCGTTTCCACCACCCGACCCGCTTCCGCTCGAGCTGCTATTGCCCCCGTTGGAGCTATTGCCGCCGTTCGAGCCGTTGTTGCCGCTTGAGCCGTTGTTGCCGCTCGAGCCGTTGTTGCCGCTCGAGCCGTTGTTGCCGCTCGAGCTGTTGTTGCCGCTCGAGCCGTTGTTGCCCCCGCTCGAGCTGTTGTTGCCGCTCGAGCCGTTGTTGCCCCCGTTCGAGCTGTTGTTGCCGCTCGAGCTGTTGTTATTGCCCCCGTTGGAGCTATTGCCGCCGTTCGAGCTGTTGTTGCCGCCGTTGGAGCTGTTTCCGCTCGAGCTATTGTCACCTCCGCCGTTCCCGTTGTTGCTGGGGGTGCTGGAGCAGGCGACCGCCATCGGCACGATGAAAAGAGCGGAACGGATACAAACGAGGACACTGGCACGGCGCATTGAAAGAGCCTCCTCGGCGAGGAATGGGGGGAGCCCGACAGCGGTTCCCCGAAACGCCGGGTGTGGTACCACGGCTGTGCGTATTGGTCGCCGCTGCGGTGACCCCCGGCTCACCGAAAATCAGGCGAGCTCCGCTGGCACGGAAATGTTCTAGCCACAACGGCAGAACAAGTGCCCTACGGAAGGACCTCCGCCACGTCGAACGCGAGGCCCACGAGCACGAATGAAGTGGCCCGCTCTCGCTCGGCAAACACGCGCTCTTGGCCGTAACGGCCGCCATCATCGATCGTGAACGCGACGATCTCCCGCGCGTTGCGGTCGACGAGCCAGTACTCGCGCACACCGTTTTGCTCGTAAATTGCTTTCTTCTCTCCACGGTCTTTCGAGGCTGTGCTGGGCGACAGAATCTCGACGACCAGATCCGGAACGATGCGCAGGAACGCGCCGTCTTCCGGAGGCGGCGCCGCCGCCCAGCGCTCGAGCGATATAAAGCTTACGTCGGGCTCCACCGTGTCTCCGGACGGAAGCTCGAACCCCTGACTGGAATCGAACACTTTGCCCTTCGCGCCGGCGTGCACGAAGGTGCCCACGATGCGGACGATATTCGCGGCTATTTCTCCGTGCGGGTATCCGGCGGGAGGGGTCATCACGATTCTTCCGTGGAGGAGCTCGACGCGCAGCGGACGGCTCCAGCTGTGGAGCCAGTCGGCCTGACGGGCGAACTCCGCTTGGGTGAACGTGCGCGTGGACTCGAGAACGACGTCGAACATTGCCGGTCTAACCATAGCCTCGAAAAAGCAAGGGGCGGCCCGCGCGGTCCGAGAGCTCATCGGAACACCCCGGGATCCTGGCCTCCGCCGCGCCGACAGAGGTTCGTCCCGCGCCGATGAGCCAAGACGGATTCGGCTCGGCGCCGGAAACTAAACTAAACTAATTCGAATCCTTTCGGCCCCCTCGATCGTCTTCCGAGTACCTCATGACGAACGCCACCCGACCAAAGCCCGCGCGGCGCAGGCCCCCGACGAACGACCCGGCGATCGCCGAGCGCGGCAACCCATGACCGCCGAACTCCACTACCTCTTGTTCACTGCGGTCCTCACGGGCTGTCTCTGGATTCCGGTGGTAATTGGATACGTCTCCGCGCGCGGGCCGCTGAAGCCGGTCGATTACAAGGTCGCGCCGTCGTCGCCGCTGCCGCATTGGGTAAACCGCGCCAACCGCGCGCACCTGAACGCGGTCGAGAGCTTCGCCCCGTTCGCCGCGGTCGTGCTCGTCGGTCACGCCGCGGGCGTCTCCGACTCGGTGACGGTGGGGGCGGCGGCCGTGTTCTTCTGGGCGCGGCTGGCGCACGCGGCTCTCCATGTCGCCGGCTTTTCGATGCTCATGGCCCGCACGTTGGTGTTCACCGTGGCGTGGGGAGCGTTCATGACGTTGGCTGTGGAAATCCTTCGGCGCGCGGTCTGAAAGATATTACATCCCGCCGCGAGACCAAATCGCGTCGTTCGCGCCAGCCGTCCCTTTCCGTGCCGGTCCTCGACTGGCGCTCCTGGCGTCCCTTCCCACCCTGGCGGTTCTCTTCTTCTCTAACGCGCAAGCTCCGCGATGCCGGGCGACCCCTGCGCCCGATCGTGGATCGCGTCGACCGCGCACTTCGCATAGTCGCGCAGCTCTTCATCCATGGCCCACTGCGGCGCGGGTAAACCGGGCTTGAGCAAGAGGTCGAACTTGAGCACCGTCCACTCGTCGTCGATCGCTCGAACCGTCCATACGACGTCGAGATCGTCGACGTTGCCCTTGCCGGGCACCATCCGACCTTCGATGACGTCGACGCCCGGCGCCACGGTCTTCGGCGGCGCGAAGCGCGTGACGTCCCAAAGCATCACCATGCCGTGCATCACGGCGATCTGGATGTAGACGTCCGCAGACCCGTCCGCGCCGTGACCGACGACGCGGGACGTACGGAACTTTTCCGGCTCGAAGTCCTTGTAATGCGCGTAGTCGATTACGCGGGTGCGTACGGCCGCGGACGGGGCATGAATGAGCGTTTCGGCATGCCCGTAGCGCTCGGAATGTCCCGGTGGAGTCCAGTTCCACTTGAGGGCGTGGCCTGCCGCTACGATGCGCGCCGCGTCGGGATCGAGCTCTCCCGCGTGTGCAAACGAGGGCGCAAGGGCGAGAGCCGCAACCGCAAAAAACGGCGACCAGGGCACGAAGCAATCTTTGATCATTGTCGATACCCCTCCGCTGTGCCGGCTTCGATTAGCACCGACCGTACCAGATGCGAACGGGACGGGAAGACCAGCTACGGCAAGGTCAGCGACGTCGAAACCGCGCGCGTCCCTCCGTGATCCACCAGTCATGGTACCTCTGCCGAGCTCGCTCGCGGTCGCGCGTCGGAAGCTCGCTCGAGTACCCGAAGTACTCCCGCGTGATGAGGCGCAGCTCTTCTCCGGCAGCCCGTCGGATATCCGACACGTCGTGGTTGAGCGCGTCGATCAACCACTCGACGCGGTGCCGCGCGCCGTTCTCCCGCCACCACGTGAGCCAGGCGCGCGCATCGCTCCCCAGGTCCTGTCGCGTTAGTTGGACGAGGGCCTCGTGCGCGACGGCGACGACACCCTCGTCGGCATCGCCCAGTGCGGCCAAAAGGACCGGCACGAGGGAAGCCTGGCGCGCATCTCCGATCGCGCGCATCGCCGCCGCCCGATCGGCCGCGTCGCTGGCCGTGCCCAGAGACCGGAGCGCTTCGCGCATTTCGTCGGGGAGCACCTTGCCAATGGCGGAGATCGCATGGACGGCGGCGGTTCGCGTGGCGCCGTCCGGGTCGCGCAGCCGCGCCAGGGCGTGCGGGATCGCCTCCGGATACGGGAGCTCGCACAGCAAATACGTCGCCCATCCGCGCGCCTCGGGGTCCGGGTCGGCGAGCCGCTCGATCACGAACGGGAGGGCCACTCTGCGCTCGCGGGCGACGAGCCGCAGGATGGGTCCGCACTCGCTCGCGCGAGGAGGGTTCGGCAGCGAGAGGGCGCGGGCGCGCTCGAAGGTCACCGGGCCGGGGAAGCGGGCCATGATGACCCGCATCGCGCGCTCGCCTTGCCGGAGAAGCTCGCCTTCGGCGGCCTCGTCGCTCTCGCCGCCGACGATCCGGTCGACCATCGACAGGAGCTCGTTCTCGAGGTCGACGATGACCGACGGCAGCGGCGCGGTGGGCGTCATGTAGGGGGTCGGTGGGCGGTGCGGCGCAACGGCCAGCGACGAGGAGGGCGGGGCGACTTCGGGTTGCTCGTCTCCGGTCTCCCAGCCGAGCATGTCGAAGAGCGCACGCGCATCCATCTCCTCGAGGGCCGGGTGAACTTCGTCCTCCGGAGCGGCCGGCGCACCGCCGTTTGCATGGGAGTGGGAAACGAGGACGGGCTCGAGCTCCGGGGGCTCTTCCCTCGGGATGGGAGGTCCGCTGATCGTTCGAACGGTCATCAGGTTCGGCGGGGGGGGCGGCATCGTCGATGTCGCCAAGCCCGACGCGATCCCGTGCGGCCAGGAGAACGCGGCCGAAGGAGCTGTCACCGCGGCAGGAAGCGGCGCGGGGGGCGAATGGGTGGGAGCCCGGGATCGCGGATCGCCCGTGCGGCCGGCGGCCGCTCCTTCGAGTTTCCTGCGCACGATGATCCGTTCGAGCGCTTTCCCCACGACGTTCGCAAACTCGGTCACCTGCTGGAAGCCCGCGGCATCGACTCCCGCGTCCCCGCAGTCGCCGACGAAGAGAGAGACGGCACGCGTTCGCACGACCAGCGGGACGATGGCGATCTCGGCGTCGCGCGGTCGTTGCAGATCGGTCCGAAGCACGGCGTCGAGGCCCTCGAGAGGGGGACGGGCCACGATGGCTGCGCGGGTATCGCGCACTTCGGACATGAGGCTCGGCAAGTCGAGCGGCACGCCAATTCCGACCAGGCGATCGCCCGTCGCCCCGGCTCCAAAGGCGTCGCGCCCTTCGGCGATGTCGCCGTGCACCAAAAAGAACGCGGCGTAGTCGAAAAATTGGCGAGAAAAATCGAAGAAGAGGTCGAGCAGGAGGTCGCGGTCGCTCGCTTCCTCGGCCTCGCGCCGGCCCGCGTCGAACGTGATTGGACCACGGCGGCGGCGGGGGGGGCGCGCGCTCGACGGGGCGCTCCGCTGGAGCAGTCGCGATCGGCGCAGCCCGACCGGCGTGGACGGCGGGGTCGAGTCCATGTCCACCGGCGGGCAGCGTTGCGCAGCGGAGGGCGTGGGCGGAAAGGGCTGGACCGCCGGGGATCCGAGCGGCGGCGTGCGACGGCCCGAAGGCTCGGGCGAAGCGTGCGCCGGAACGTCGAACGTTTGCGGCATGCCGAATGCCGGCGTCGATCCCGGCGGCATCGGAGCGCCCGACAAGCGCGCGACCAGGCGGCGCATGCGCCGATCGAGCGGCAGCCCATAGAGGCGGGTGATCGCCTGCAGGACGCGTACGGCAGGGGCCGCGCGCTGTTCGATCGCCAAACCGAGGGTGAACATCAGGTGGTCTTCGACGTCCGGCGGCATGCGCTCCACGACGGCCAGGACGAGAACGTCCCCGTCGACCTGGAGCGGCACGATCTTGCGTTCGAGGGCGACGTCCGGTGGAACGAGCCGCGCCGGCTCGAGCGCCACGGGGAGCTCGCCCGCGGGAGCCGGCGGCAGTCGCATGTCTTCGGCGATGGTCCGCGTGAGCGCCCCCTCGTCGACCGCGGCGATCTCGAGCAGGTTGGTCGCCAGATCGCCGCCGTAGAGGACCTGCCGCGCAAGCGCCTCTTCCACCTGCCGCATCGTCGCGACTTCGCGCAGCACAATGAGGGAGCTCAGGGTCATCGGGCGGACGAAGTTCAGGCTACAGGCTTCGGGCTAATGGCTCCAGGTGCACGGTCAGCCGTCGCCGGCGGTTCGGCGGGAGGAGGCGGGCCGCTCAGGTCCAGCTCTCCGCCAGCGCTCGGATCAGGCCTGGAACGGTGAATTCCGGGGCGGTGACGTCGACCCGGAGCCCGCGCGTGCGGGCCGTTTCGGCCGTCACCGGGCCGATGCAGGCGATGCGGGGAGTGGACAGCAAAGGCGCGGCATCGACGCCGAAGAGGTCGCAGAGATGTTCGACCGTGCTGCTCGACGTGAATGTCACCGCGTCGACGCGGCGGGCTTCGAGCTCGGCCCGTAGCGCGAGGACCGCTTCCGGGGGCGGCGGGCGGGTCTCGTACACAGCGACGACGTCGACGACGCAGCCGGCGGCGCGGAGTGCTTCCGGTAGGACGTCGCGCGCCTTGGCCGCCCGT
>JBAULD010000914.1:0-1641 GCA_049578005.1 Polyangiaceae bacterium | reverse complement strand
CGTCTTCCCGGTGCCAGGGGGGCCGAGCCACAGGAGAAGCTTTCCCCCCGCGCCAATCTCCTCGGCTTGCATCAGCTCGCTGAGCGCGGCGCTCGTCCCGCTCGCGTAGTTCTGCGCGATGCTGCGCCAAGAGCAAGCATCCACATTGTCGGTGTACGCGCACGGCGAGTCCTGCTGGTACGACCAGAACTTGACCGGGACGCGGTCCTCGATCGCGGGCCTCGGGAGGAGCTCGTAGAGCCAGCTCAGGACCGCCTGGGCTTCACTCCGCGTGGGCGCCGCGACCGAGACCTTCACGTAGGCGTGCTCGTTGACCTCGAGGACGCCGACGACGTTGCCGCGCTGGAAGACGAGGCCGTTGCTGCCGAAGAGCTCGGCCACGTGCACCATGTGCAAGAGCAGCGTGGCGCCAGACACAACGCGCTCGGTAATGTCGTCGCCGACGGTGCTCGACCACGCGTCGACCATGATCACGGACAGCTTCCGCTCGGCGATGAGGGCGAGCCACATGAGCTCGTGACACTCGTCGCGTGCGCTCTCTGCCCCGTCGCCACTGGCCCGCAACCAGAGAGCGCGGAATGCCCGGCCCGGACCATCGATCGCCTTCGCCATGCGTACCTTTCGTCGCGTGAGGGAGGGCGGGCGCTTCAGAAGTACCCCTCCGCCATGAGCACCCCGAGCGCCTTCGTCGCGAGACGGACCACGCGCAGGTCGTCGCTGGCGTCTTCGCTCGAGAGAACGACGCGATACGCGCCGTCCCTTCGCCGCCGGAATCCGAGCGGTCGAAGAGCCTTCGTGACCTGCGGAACGCTGGGCAGCCAAGACGTCTCGACGCCGAGCGCACCCGTCTTGCGGTCGAACTGGAAGTAGAGCCAGAAGCGCCCGTTCTCGCGCCCCGCGCGTCGTTCGAGCTCTTCGACGCCTCGCGTCGTCTTCTCGGCCGGAGGAGGTGCCATGACCTCGTTGTGCACCAGCCCCAATGCGAAAGGGCAGGTAGCCGTTGGACGTGGCTGGTCGCGCGTGCAGTGGCCGGGCGATGTCTCCTATGTTCGCCGTTCCGACAGAGCGTTTGCACGCCCACCGGTCGTCTTCGAACGAGCTTGCCTACGACGATGCATGCTGCGGGGGTCCGCCTCGATTCCCACTGAGCAGCCGACCAGTCATGCCCATCGGCGCCACCGGTTTCGATTCTGGCTCGCCGTAGAATGCCGCCATATGCGGATCGACGAAGAATCTGTGCGGAAGACCTCACGTGACCGCGCGCATCAGCGGCGCCGCGCGAGGCCGCGCATCGGCAGGGTGTGGGACCGGGCTCACGCGTCGAGGGCCTTCACACCGCGCATGGAGAAAGGGGGGCGAGACCCCGGCGAACGGGCTACCCGGTTTTGCCGTTTCATGGTCTCGTCACGGATCCGGTCGAATGTCGGACCGGGTGAGCGGGGGAGAGTGCGGAGCGTTCTTGAGCGGGGGATGTCTTGAAGCTGCTGGTTGGCTGGCGGCTCGGAGGCCCTACGTTCACGGCGCGCAACGTTGATGGCGTCGCGCGTCTTGGTGAACCCATTTGGGGCCCGAATGACCTTCTGCGTGATCTCGAGCTTCGTCTCGGCCTGCCGCATGTCGACGTCGCGCCCAGCGCACGGG
>JBAULD010000913.1:0-4561 GCA_049578005.1 Polyangiaceae bacterium | reverse complement strand
GCGCAGACAGCTGACCCGGTCGACGACCTTGTCCAAGTTGCGCTCCAGCCGATCGATCGCCGCGCCGGTGTCCCCGCGAGCCGCGAGTGCGCGCGCTTCGAGCGCGTACGCTTCGCACATCGAGGGTTCCAAGCCTTCGAGCTTGCGCGCCAAGACGAGCGCCTGGTCCACGCACCCATCTCGATTCGGACCCTGGCACCAGGGCGCGCCCTCTCCCATGTCCAGGTCCGACAGCGCGGAGAGCGCGGCGCGCTCCGTGGGGCCCGCGTTCCGCGGATCTCTCTTGCCCAGTTCCTCGTCCAATCGTTCGCACGTCGCCGGCAAGCGTGGGCCGAGCGCGGAAATGAGTTGGCTCAAGACCGCGTCACCCAGCGGACCGTCCGAGACGAGCTCCATCGCGTCGTCGTAACCGCCCACCCAGCGCGCGGCCTCCGGGGTGACGATCCCGTTTAGCTCGGGCGCCTGCTCCATCGCCAAGCGGTATTCGGTCCGCGCCTGCGATGCCGACCGGGGAGCGACCACGCGCGCCAGCAGGAGATGCGCAGGCCCGTAGACTCGGGCCCGTTCAATGGTCGCTCCGAGCCACGGAAGCGGGTTGTCGTCGCGCGCGCGCGTGGCCCTCCACGCGATGACGAACGGAATGTACGGCTCGGCCGGATGCCGCAACATCGCAGCGCGCGCCAAGTCGTGCATCTGGCCCACCGGCACGTCGTGCAGGGCTACGGCGTCGTGCAGACTACGCCGTTCTTCTCGCACGTGATGTCCAAGCGCCGTGACCCCTCCGATGATGGCCAAGACCGCGGCCGTCGCCCCCACGACCGCTACGCCCGTGCTGGATCGCGACCAGCGCTCGCCGCGCCATACCGGCGGCAGCCCGGCGCTCCCCGCGACGACGATCGCCGCGCACACGACGGTCGACAGCATGACTCCGGGAACTTCGGAGCTGAAGTCGACCATGTTTTGCGCCGCCATCGTCGCGAGCCCGGCCCACGCGCCCGCGGCGGTCCTCGATCGAGCGAGAGCCGTCGTCGGCCGGAGCGCGACGACGATGAGCACAAGGCCGGCCAGGGCGATCGGAACGCCCCACTCGGTGGCCCACTGGGCGACGATATTCTCCGGGGTCGTGAACGTCAGATGCGACAAGACGGCCGCCCCTCGAAACTGGGGATAGGCGCTCTCGAACGCGCCGCGTCCGGCGCCGAATAGCCCGTAGGCCGGAAGCATCTTGAGCACGTCGAGCATCAACGTGAACTTGGAGACGTCCGTGATGAAGAGCTCGTTCTGCGCTTGGCGCGAACTTCCGAGCGCGATGAATACCCCTCCAATGAACGTGGCCGCCCCGCATCCGACGGTCAGCCACATGCGCGGATCGCGCCGCTTGACGCGCTCGCTCATCGTGAGCGTAACCACCGCGATCGCGCCGAGGACCATCGCGATGACGCCTCCCCGCGACGCGACCCACACCTGGGTGGCGGCCAGGAGCGCCGTGACCGCGATCAGAATGGCGCGCGGCATCCTCGGCTCGCGCGAAAGCGACGCGGCGAGGGCCATGCAAAATGCGATGTTGAGATAACCCGCGAGGTTGTTCGGGTTCAGGATGGGCGCGATGTGGGCCTCGGCGATGCCCGGCCCCGGTTCGTAGATTCCGAAGAGCTTGTGCGCCCCGAACGCCGGGTGGAGAAGCGCCGCCAAGGCGAGCGCGATCCCCGTCGTCACGATCACGGCGCTGAGGAACGCCACGCCGTCTCGCCGGTGCGCGATGCGAATCGCCGTGACGAACGCGAGCAGGTACGCGACGCCCTTGAGGACTTCGAGCCGCGACGCGATCGGATCGACGGTGAGCGGCGCCCAGCGCGGCCCGGGTTCGTGAAGGGGCGCGAGGGCGCGCGACCAGACGTCTGCATTGTGCGGCGCGATCGCGGAAAGCCACGCGATCGGCATGGGAACGCACTGAAGGAGCGTGTACGCGAGCAGCGCGATGCCGACGAAGAGGAGCAGCGTCGCCGCGGGGCGCACTCGGATGGGCTCGGCCCGCCACCACGCGAGGCAAGCGGCGACCGCGAGCAAGGCGGTCACGACGCAGAGCGTGATCGTGTGCGCGGCGCCGACCGCGAGCGCGGATCCACCGACGGCCGCCGCGAGCACCCAGCGGCTCGTGCGCGCGGCTCCTTGCGGCGGGGACTTGCGGTCCGTCGAAGACATGGGCGCTCGCGTGAGCATACAACCCGGCGGCGCAAGCCGACGGATTCAGTACCGCGACCGTAAGGGAGCGCTCAGGTGGAAGTGAGCGAACTCCGGTACTGCAGCGGAATCAGCGGCGTGCGCTCGAGCCATCGATACAGGAACGAAGTCCGGAGCGGGACGAAGAACGCTTTCCTATCGTGTGTCTCACGCCGTATCGACTCGAGCGCGGCCTCGGCCTCCGGAGTCGCGACGACCTCCCGCCGTACGAAAATACCGCTCGCGTGGCCTTGGAGAGCGGGGTCTTCCTCCTTGTCGTACGTGTGGATCGGCACGTAGTCGCGATCGAACCGCGGATCGCGCTCGAGCCCCACGCGGGAGAATTTGCCGTACGTGTGGATGAAGGTCGGGCGCGCTTCGGCGAGAATGTAGTCGCGGGCGCCTTCCGGGTCGCGGGCGCCCAGGCGCGCGATCGGCGCGTCGCAAAGTCCCGCGAGATCGTACACGCGGAGGTGCGACCAGAGGAGCATGCCGCCGATGTCGGGCAGAAGGACCGAAGCGTTCGCCACGTGGAGCGCCGTCGCGTACCGGTCGAAGCGCTCCGCATACGCGGCGCGAACGAAGTAGAGGCTGATGTTCGGATCGCGCGCGAAGGCCAGTGCTCGTCCGGCAAAGGTGGGGAAGCCCATGCACAAGAGCGAACCGCAGACGGTCGCGACGGCCAGCGCCTTGCTCCGGACGGACGCGAGGTCGAGCGCGAGGTCGATGAGGACGAAGACCGCCGCGTCATACAAGGGAAAGAATGCAGTGCCGAAGCGCGCTTCGCGCATCCAATCGGCCGGCATCACCATGTAGTCGACGAGCGCAAGGCCTGTGCATACGAGGAGCGCCAGGAGGGATGCGCGGATGCGCCCGTGCCTTGCGAGCCACGACGAGGCCACGCCGCAGCCCACGAACACGATGTTGGCGACAGGCGCGGGAAACGCAGCTTCGAGGAGCGCGTCCATCTTCTCGATGCCGAGCCGCGTGAAGAGAAGAAAGTCGATCGCGTCGGCCAATTGGGGTCCGCCCTTGGCGACCGCGGTGTTCGGCACGAGGTGATGGAATATCGCGATTCGCGCGGCGAGAAAGGCTCCGAAGAGACAAGCAAACGTCGCTCCGTAGGCGAGGAGAGGACGTTTCGGTCGCGCACGCGTCGCGAAAGCAACTGCCGGGGTGGCGATCGCGAAGAGAACTCCGTCCGGGCGGGTCATCCCGGCGAGGGCCGCGACGGCCCCGCAGACCGCGAAGGTGCGCGTGGAAGGCGGCGACTCGGTCGCTCGGACGATGCAGTACGCCAGTGTCACCACGACCCACGCGTACGTCGCGTTTTCGAGACCGGAGCTGCACCAGATGACGACGGCGGGGTTCAACGAGCAGGCGACCACCGCGCAAATGCCGACGAGGCGCGGGTGAATGGCCACCCGATCGACGAGGGCGAGGAGAGTCGCGTAGGTCGCCCCGACGAACACACCCGAGACGATCTTCGGTGCAAGCGGCAGGGCGAGCGCGCCGGTTCGGCTGAGCGCCGCGAGGAGAGCCACCCAGACAGGGTTCGAATACCCTTCGACGGGGGCGACGCCCGGTTGCGAGACGAGGCCGTGACCGTGCGCCAGATTGATCGCGTACGCGAACGAGATTCCGGAATCGTCGACGAGCCAATCCCGAAAGAGATTGGCTTGCAGCGCGAAGAGGGCAAGACCGAGCGCGACGAAGCCGAGGCGCTCGAAGGGCTGGAGCGGGCGGGCGGACGGACCCGTAGACATCACATATCGGACGAGTCCGACCCCTGCGTTCCCGGAAATTGGTCTACCGGCGGCTCACCCGAGTCGACGAGGGGCGGCGGCTGGTCGGCAATGCTGGGGCCCGCGTCGGTCAGCATGGTGACGAGGATGCACCGGCGGCTGACGGGCTCGCACCAGGCCAGGTCCCCGCTCGCGCAGTTGGGGACCGCGCACAGAAAGCAACCTTGGCTCTGCTCGCCGATCGTCAGCACGGTTTGCTCGGCTTCGGCGCGGTGATGCGGGTTCACAGCGAAATCGCACGCGAGGACGCCGGTGCAGTCTTTGGGGTTCCCGAAGACTTTGATGCAGGGCTCGGGGTCGCCGGGGTCGCACGCGTCCCAGGTTTCTTTGAGGGCATAGTTGTCGCTTCGCAGCTTCGCGCACGAACCGCTCTCGCCGCACGCAGTCAACGGCGCGCTGACGAGCGATGAGGCGGCAATCCATCCGACGGCGCCCACTCCAACGGCACTCCGGGCCACGCGCGCAAGGCTCATGATGCTTCCCACTTTCGTTGCGTTCCGGCCCGATCGCCGGCCGCGTATCTCAGTGAACATGGC
>JBAULD010000912.1:0-2259 GCA_049578005.1 Polyangiaceae bacterium | reverse complement strand
GTACGGGCCGAATGGCACCTGAAACGGCCGCCTGCGGCGGGGCTCCCGCATGCGCATGACCATGATACCGATGCACACCAACACGAACGCGAAGAGCGTACCTACGTTCGTAAGGTCGACCATTTCGTCGATGCTGGCGAATGCGCTGACCCCGCCCACGAGGACCCCCGTCGCGATCGTCGATACGTGAGGAGTGCCGTAGCGCGGATGCACGCGGGCAAACACGGGAGGGAGGAACCCGTCGCGCGCCATCGACATCAGGATCCGCGGTTGCCCGAGCTGGAACACCAGGAGCACCGCCGTCTGGGCAACGACCGAGCCGAGCGCCACCACACCCACCATCCAGCCGGGCATCGCCACGTACTTCATGGCAAATGCGAGCGCCTCTGCGCGCTGCCCCTCGTCCAGCGTCACAAGGATGGGATAAGGCACGAGCCCCGAAAAGACCGCGGCGATAATCACGTACAAGACGGTGCAGACAATCAGCGACCCGATGATGCCGATCGGCATGTCCCGCTCGGGGTTCTTGCATTCCTCCGCGCACGTCGAGACGGCGTCGAAGCCGATGTACGCAAAGAACACGACTGCCGCTCCCGAACCGATGCCGGCGAATCCGTTCGGAGCGAAGGGATGCCAGTTTTCCGGGCGCACGAACTTGGCGCTGGTCACGACGAAGAACGCCAGAATGACGATCTTCACCGCAACCATCGCGGCGTTGAACCGCGCCGATTCTCGAATTCCGACGACGAGCACGAAGGTCACCAGCGCGACGATCGCCATCGCCAGAGCGTTGAAAACAATCGGAGTGCCGAAGACGTGAGGCGCCTGCGCGAGCAGCCCGGGCGTTCTGGCCGCCGTCCTGTAGTCCACCGAGAGCCAGAACGGCACGTGCACACCGAGGCCGTCGAGCAGGGCCGTCATATATCCCGCCCAGGAGATCGCGACGGCCGTATTTCCAATTGCATACTCGAGAAGGAGGTCCCAGCCGATGATCCACCCCACGAGCTCCCCGAGCGTCGCGTACGCGTACGTGTACGCGCTGCCCGCGACGGGGACCATCGAGGCGAACTCGGCGTAGCAGAGCGCGGTGAAGCCACAGGCGACCGCCGTCATCAGAAAGGAGACCATCAGCGCGGGGCCGGCACCCGGGCGGCTGGGGTCTCCGGCGGATGCGCTTCCGATGGTCGCGAAGATCCCGGTGCCGATGATCGCGCCGACGCCCAGCGCTACGAGATTGGCGGGTCCGAGCACGCGCTTGAGCGAAGCCGCGCCGCCCAGGCCGGCGTGGTCGACAATGGCATCGATGCGCTTTACTCGAAAAAACCGAGACGCGAGGCGAGGCAAGCGAGACAAGAGGGGTTGGACGACGTTACAACGCGGCTCCTCCGAACGGCTAAAGACCCTCTCCCATGCCCCGTGTCCACCCGCCGGGCGATCCCGTCGCGCTGCATTTCGACGGCGAAGAAATCATCGCCCACCGTGGCGAGCCCGCGGCTGTCGCGCTCGTCGCGGCCGGCCACCTCGGGCTGGCAAGGAGCCCCAAGTTCCACCGCCCACGCGGGCCGGCGTGCCTGCGGGCCGGATGCGACGGGTGCCTCGCTCGGGTCGACGACGTGCCGAACGTGATGACGTGCCGGGTGCCGGCAGCGGAAGGGATGCGAATCGAGACCCAGAATGTCGTCGGTTCGAGCACGACGGATCTCTTGCGAGCGACCGACTGGTTCTTTCCGGACGGAATGAACCACCACGAGCTATTCGTCGGGATCCCCGGCGCCCGGAAAGTCCTTCAAGCTCTCGCACGGCGGGTGGCGGGGCTTGGCAAGCTCCCGAAGGAAGCCCGGGGGCCGCGCGGCGCAAGGCGTCGCCGCGCCGACGTGCTGATCGTGGGGTCCGGACCCGGTGGAATGGCGGCGGCGCTCGAGTTCTCCAAGCTCCGGCGCTCGGTCGAAGTCATCGAAGACGACCTCCGCTGGGGAGGCGGTTTGCGCGGCCTCGCCGTCTCGGCCTCGAGCCCGTGGCACCCGCTTTGGAACGCCTTCGGCGACTCGGTCGCGGCGTCCCGCGTCGCGGTACGGCTTCGAACGACGGCGGCCGCCGTTTATGGGGACGATGTGCTCGTCGCCTGCGAATCGGGGGTCGAAGTGGTGACGGCGCGCACTCTCGTGCTGGCCCCCGGAGCCCACGACGGAACGCCCGTCTTCGAAGGCAACGACGTGCCGGGGGTCATGAGCGCACGGGCCGGGGCGTGGATGGCCTCTT
>JBAULD010000911.1:0-1730 GCA_049578005.1 Polyangiaceae bacterium | reverse complement strand
GCCCCGTCGACCGTTCTCGCTCGCTTGCGCGCCAATGAGCGTTGAACGCGTAACCTATCTCGACTCGTCGGCAATCGTGAAGCTCGTGATTCGGGAGGCCGAGTCCGCGGCACTGGTTCGTTATGTTCGCCGCCGCAAACCACTCGTATCCAGTGCGCTGGCGCGCACCGAAGTGGCACGCGCCGTTCTGGCACTCGGAGCTGCCGCCGCGCAGCGCTGTCAAGAAGTTCTCAGTCGCATCGAACTGATTCGCATCAACGATCGGGTTCTCGCAGCCGCCGGTGCAATGCTTCCCTTCGACGTCCGCTCCCTCGACGCGCTTCATCTGGCGACCGCGACACTCTGTGGGCCCGAGCTCAAGCAACTCGTCACCTACGATAGTCGGATGGCCGCTGCAGCCCGCTCGCAAGCGATCACCGTCGTTACGCCGAAGTGACGAGGTATCGCATCCTTTCCAGCTAACTCCGCCGCAGGTCGAGCGTAAACGGAAAGTGGGAGTTGGGTTCCGGCGGCGGCGACGCCTTCTCGCCGGGGCTGTGGCCGAACGCCTGGAAGCGGGCGGCGCGGCGGCTCTCGGCCGCAAGGCTGTTGCGCGGGAAATCCGCGTGCGACAGCCCCCCAGGGTGCGAGACGTAGTACCGGCAGCCCGCGATCGCGCGGTCGTTCCAGGTGTCGATCAAGTCGAACACGAGCGGGGCGTGGACCCCGATCGTCGGATGAAGCGCGGAAGGCGGCTGCCACGCGCGATACCGCACGCCGGCGACCATTTCGCCATTCGTTCCCGTCGGATGAAGCGGCACCCTCCTTCCGTTGCAGGCGACGACGTGCCGGGTGTCGACCATCCCGCGCACCTTGACCTCGAGGCGCTCGACGGAAGAGTCCACGTAGCGCGACGTACCGCCGGCACTGACTTCTTCGCCGAGAACGTGCCAGGGCTCGATCGCCTGCCGAAGCTCGAGGACGATGCCGCCGCGGGCGGTCAACGCTCCGTGAAGCGGAAAGCGGAACTCGTGATGGGGGGAAAACCAGCTCCTTTCGAAAGGAAACCCGGCCTTCGACAGGTCCTCGAGGACCTCTTCGAAGTCCTGACGCACGAAGTGCGGGAGCATGAACCGGTCGTGGAGCTCCGTTCCCCAGTCGACGAGAGGCCTCTCGTAGGGCGTCCGCCAAAACCAGGCCACGAGCGCCTTCACGAGCAGCTGTTGGGTCAGGCTCATTCGCTCGTGCGGAGGCATCTCGAAGGAGCGCAGTTCGAGGAGCCCCTGGCGGCCGGAGGCTTGGTCGGGGCTGTACAGCTTGTCGATGCAAAACTCGGTGCGATGCGTGTTTCCCGTGACGTCGATGAGCAAGTTGCGAAATAGACGATCGACCTTCCAAGGCGGGACAGAGCCAGGCGTCGCCACGCTCGACTCCAGCAGGCGAAAGGCGATCTCCAGCTCGTAGAGACTATCGTTTCGCGCTTCGTCCACCCGCGGCGCCTGGCTGGTCGGACCTACGAAGAGGCCGGAGAATAGATAGGAGAGCGACGGGTGATTGAGCCAATACCCGACCAGGCTCCGGAGAAGATCGGGCCGCCGCAGGATAGGGCTGTCCGCCGGCGTCGCGCCGCCCAAGACGACGTGGTTGCCGCCGCCCGTGCCGGAGTGGCGTCCGTCGAGCATGAACTTCTCGGCTCGGAGCTCCGTCTTGCGCGCCTCGTCGTAGAGAATCGTCGTGGTCTCGAGCTGCTC
>JBAULD010000910.1:0-2028 GCA_049578005.1 Polyangiaceae bacterium | reverse complement strand
ATATCGGTTGACGTAGTCCACCCCGCCGCTGGCACGACGCACGAGGTCTTGAATATCGGACGCGCCCATCAGCTCGAACAAAAGTCCGACTGCAGAATTCTCCGTAGCGGCCCGCAGCACGAGGGGTCCGGAGAAGCTCATTCCAATGAGCGCGATCTCGGCACCGGGGCACCGCGAGCTTGCGTAGGAAACGGCCGCGTGGATGTTATCCACGCAACCGCTGAACGTGAGCCCCAGTGTCTCTTGGCCCGGCGTTCCAAACTCTGCCGACTTTTCGCTCTCGCCGAGCGCTTCCGTATAGTCGAAGCGGAGCACTGCGACGTGGCGCTTGGATTGATCGAAAGTTGCACAAAAAAACTGTGCGAGGAGGGAGACGGACTCTTTCGTTTTCGCCCACGCCGGCGGCACGACGAGCACGAGCTTTCTTGGGGATGACGTTGACGTCTCGGTCCAAAGTCCAACAATCTTCCGATCTCTTGCCGACCGGAAGGTCACCTTTTCGCCGCGGTAGACTCGGTCGACTTGCCGTATGGATCCAATCAGGTCGGTGACCTCTTCTCGGACTACGGGAGGAGGGGAGTCTACCGATCTGTTTCGCGCTTCGCCGAATGTGCAACCGACGATGAGCCCGGTCGGCGCGGCACGCGCGTTGCGCACGAGTACGTGCTCCAGATGGCTGGTCCCGTCACCCAGCTCGAAAGATACATCGAGCCTAGCCGCCGGAATCGTCCAGCTTCCAGCCTCGGGGACGTGAAATGAGAAGCCGCGGGCTGAAAGATCCGTTACCGGAAACGCCCTCTTGTGCACGAGAACCCGGAGGGCTGAAGACTGTCCGAGAAACAGTCGATCTTGCGCCCGCTGCTCAGCGGCGACGCAGGCGCTGGGGAAAGTGAGCGTGACCTCTTCTTGAGTCTGGCCCAGAACATACCCATCCATCAGCCATGTGCCGTTCGCCCCTGCGCTTGAATAACATACTCGTTCGGCGACGCCCCCGAGCTCCGCACGCGCCAGGCGGACAACGACCATTCGCTTTTGCGCCTCGATCCGGACGACAGCTCCGACCTGCACGCGGCCTCGCGCCATGCGCGCAAACCGAACTTCAGCCCTCTCGTCAGCGAGCTGTGACAGGATTTGTGTCAGCCGGCCGACATCGAGGACACGGCGGTATCCGTCAACATCCCCATTTTCGCACTGAGCATGCATCTCGGCAATGGTGCGGCAAAAGACGTGAGCCTTTGCGATGCGAAACAGCTCCTGTTGGCTGTCTCTTCTCAGGTTAGCGAAACGTAGGCGCAGCTCAGTTTGTCCGACTCCTTGGATACGCTCGACCACTTGGCACTGGATGTCATCTTGGAAGTCGGCTTGTTCGAACACCACGCGAAGACGAAATACAACATCATCGCCAGAGCCCGCGGTGACTCGCACGCGAGCACCATAAGGTGAGATGTCGACTAGCTCCGCTCCAACCGGCTCCAGCAGTTGGACGCCGGAGCTGGGGGCGCGAGGAAATGCCCTGCGTTCGGGGCGAACCGAGTCAAGAACGAGGGACTCGGCCAAATGGGAACGGAGCCCTTCGGGCGCGGTTCTCGGATCCTCAACGAGGGTCCCGCGCGAAAGGCGCAAGGCAAGAAGGGCGAAGCCCGGGAATGCCTGACTGCGAATAACGGCAGCGGCCGACGCTCTTGGTGCCCACGCACGAATACGCGCAGCCCCGACGGCGGGGTCAATGACTGAGACCGTACCATCAGGATCGGCGCTCAACCGAAGCGCGAGCGGGGCGCAAAAAGCTTCGAGGTAAAGGCGCAGCGATTCATCGGACGAGAGGAGACTGACGAGAGGTTGGTTGGCTAGTTGTGTGGCCGCCGTCGCGGAAGCCACCGTGCCACGGACTGCCCGAAGCGTCGCGACGCTCGCGTAACCCGCATCATGAATATTGTTTGCCTGAGTTCCCCCGCGAGTCTCGCTCTTCTTGTTCATTCGCCTCCGGTTCTTGCGCCATTCCGATTCGGCTGAGCGCTGTCTCCGCAC
>JBAULD010000909.1:0-18589 GCA_049578005.1 Polyangiaceae bacterium | reverse complement strand
TCGTCGCGTAGGAATTCGCGCAGCCTGCCGGTGAGCCGCTGCTCGAGCTGGCGCACTCGCTCGCGCGAGATCCCGAACCGGTCGCCCAGCTCTTGAAGCGTCAGCGGGTCGTCCGCGACCAGACGCTCGTCGAAGATGGCAAGCTCTTTGTCCTTGCCTTCGAGGGTCTTGCGGAAGCGCCCGAGCTTGTCCTTGAGCAGCGCCTGAAGTTCACCGTCGGCCATGATCGCCTCGGGGCCCTCGACGAGGCTGGGCATCATGTCGACCCTGGCGATCGATCGCCCCTCCGCGTCGCCGACGGGCGCGTCGAGCGATTTCTCGCTCGCTTGTAGGCGCACTTCCATCTCGTCGACTTCGTTTTCCGGGACGTTGAGCTGCTTGGCGATTTCCGCGTTGGTCGGGTCGACGCCGAGCGCCTGAAGCTCAGCGCGCTTCTTGCGCAGATTGAAGAAGAGCTTGCGCTGCGCTTGGGTCGTCCCGAGCTTCACGAGCCGCCAATTGTTGAGGATGAACCTCAGAATGTATGCGCGGATCCACCAGGCCGCGTAGGACGACAACTTCACGCCGCGGTACGGGTCGTACCGCTTGACGGCCTGCATGAGGCCGATGTTCCCCTCTTGGATGAGGTCCATGATGTTCTTGTAAGCGCGCCGGTATTCGTAGGCGATCTTCACGACGAGACGCAGATTCGCCGTCACCAGGCGCGCGGCCGCCGCCGCGTCTTGCGTCGACACGAACTTGACGGCCAGCGCCTGCGTTTCCTCGGGCGACAGGAGCGGATGGCGCTGGACCTCGCGCAGGTACATCGAGAGTGCGTCGAAGCGCTCGATCGACGCCTCCCCCGGGGCCGCCGCCGCTGCGCGCAGCGACGGATGAGGCGCGTCGCCCTCTTCCTCGCCGTCGACGACGGGGGCATCGATCACGTCGGCGAGCCCCGTGCTCGGGTCTTGGCCGAGGAGCTCATCGCTTTCCGCGTCGGGGTCGGAATCCTGCTTCGACTCGGTCACCTCTTCGTCGGCGGAAGGCTCGGACGGGGCAGGTTCTTCCCGGCGCGCGGGATACGCCGGAGAAGGCTGCGCCGCCGAAGTCGAAGACGCGCGGCCCTTCGAAGCCCGGGGCGGCTTCTTGCCTTCGACTTTTCCGGTGTCACGCTTTGTGGTGCGGGGCAAGGCGCTCCTCAAGTGGTTGCGACTCGCCGGTGGGCGTAGCACGTGTGGGGTCTCGTCGGTACCATCGGTACCCGGTCGAGAGACGTTGGGTCGCCAAAGCGCAGGCGAATCGGAGGCAGATTGACAAGGCGCGAACCCTCGCGCAAACGTCTGGGTTCGCGCGCCCGCGGCGCCCGCGTGCGCGCGCACGCCACCCGACGCCCGTGCCAGCTCCTCCCTCTCCTCCCAGCGCGCCGTCTACTTCTTCTCCCCGGGAGCCCTTTCTCGCGAGTGCCTTCGCGCGCCCGGCCGGCAGCGACGCTCGGCAGCGAATCAAGGCATGGGCTCGCGCGGCGGCGTCTCGGCTCTCGGAGCTCGGCTACGACGTGAGCGCCAGCGACCCCGACGTCCCGACGGGACCGGAGTCGGCGGCCCAATCCGGCGGCCCGTCGACTCGAGTCGTCGTCGCCGAGAGCGACAAATGCGGCGACGAGGTGCGCGCGAACATTGCCGTCCTGGTCGACGAGCAACACGTGGAAGTCGCCGTCACCCTGCCACCCGCCGATGCGAGCGCCGCTCGCGCCCGCATCGCGGACCCCCTCCGTGCCCTCCAACTGACGACCGCGTTCGAAGCGCTGCCCGAGCAGTTCGCCATCGGTGTCGCGGGCGACGAGGCACGAGCGCCCGCACCGCGAGCCTCTACCGATCAGCTGCGCGCGCTGTTCGATCGCGCCGAGCGCGAGCAGCGGGCGCTCTGGCTCGGCTGGAGCATCCCGCGCGAAGTTGCGGTTGCGCATGCGGTCCTGCTCGACGAGCAGCTCGAGGATGCGGTGGTCGCTCTGGGCTCGGTGCTTGCCCTACTGGCGCAGCCGCCGGGACGGCACGCGCCGGTACCGCGGGAGCCTGCCGCTTCGCGGCGGCGCGACAAGCGCGAGGCATCCCGAGGCGAGGACGACCGTCCCGGGGCAAAGCGCAGGGCTCGAGCGCGCGACGAAGGCACGGCACTCTCCCGCGCGGGGCACAGCCAATACCCGGAGCAAGGCGATCGTGAACCGGAGCCGGCCGCCGAACCCGAGGCACGCGAGTACGACGGCGCTGGCTCCCCGCGCGCGCAGCGGGCGAGCTCCAAGGGTCCGGTACGTGCGGGCGTCCGGCTCCGCCGGAGCCGAGGCGCCGACTCGGGCAGGTCGATCGAGAAGGGGTCGCAAGTACGCGTGCTCGACGGTGCGTTTTGCGGCAAAGTCGGCGTCGTGCAAGAGGTCGACGCAAAGGGACGGGCCCGTGTCATGCTCGGGCTCCTCGCGGTCCGAGTCGACGTGAGGGACCTCGCCAGGTGCGCAGAGGGACGCAATCGACCACTCCTGTCGACGTCCCACCGGAAGAGGATGCCGGTTCGGTCATGACAACGGAGGCCCCCCTTCCGGCATCGATCTCCGACGGACCACAGGTGACCAACGCCCCAGTCGCGCCGGCGCGCTACCCAACGACACTCCGGACGCAGTTGCGGCGCCACTTGCCGCAGTACGTCATCGGGAGTCTGATGCTCGCGGCGTTCGAATTTGCCAGAAACCGCATCGATTTGCGGTCGGAAGCCGCAATCGACCTCGTGTTCGGGCCCCATCCGCTCGAGGCGTGGAAGCCGGCGGCCACGATGCTGGCGCTGGCGGTGGTCGCGTTCGTCGTCCGGGTCGCGAGCCGATGGTTCATCTTCAACGCGGGGCGGGACGCGGAATACGAGCTCCGTTCAGAGCTTCTCGCCAAGCTCCACCAGCTCGGGGCGGCGTTCTACCGAAAAATGTCGGCGGGCGAGATCATGAGCCGGTCGACCAACGACCTTCAGCAAGTCCGGATGCTCTTCGGCTTCGGGATGCTCAACCTCATCGGTCTTTTCTTCGTATTCCCGAGCGCCCTGCAGGTGATGCTTCACGTCAGCCCGAAGCTCACGGTCGCTTGTCTCGCGAATCTGCCGGTGATCACGCTGTTCACCCGCTGGATTTCGCGGGGCCTGTACACGCGCATGCGCGAGAACCAGGCGTCGCTCGGCCGCATGAGCGATGTGCTTCAGGCGAACCTCGCCGGAGTCCGAGTCGTCCGCAGCTTTGCCCTCGAGCAGCGCGAGCGCGAGCGCTTCGAGAAGGCCAATCGAGATTACCTCGACGCGAGTCTATCCCTCGCGCGGCTCCGCGGGTCGCTGGCGCCGACGATCGGCGCGGTCGCTTCTGCGGGCTACCTCGTATTCTTCTGGTACGGGTCGTCGCTGTTGCTCCGCGGTCCCGACCACGGCGGACTCACGCCTGGAGCGTTCTTCGCCTTCTGGAGCGCGTTCGCCCGGATGACCTGGCCGATGATCGCCGTCGGCTTCTCCGTGAGCGTCGTGCAGCGGGGACGAGCGGGCTTCTCGCGCCTGCGGGACGTGTTCGATGCCGTGCCCGAGGTCGTCGACGGCAAGCGCAAGGCTCCGAGGCACGTCGGGGGTTCGCTTTCCGTCGAGCATCTGGGCTTTTCGTACGGCGCGCGTGAAGTGCTCGCCGACGTGAGCTTCAAAGTCGCGCCCGGCGAGTCGCTGGCGATCGTGGGACGGACCGGGTCGGGAAAGACGACGCTCGCCATGCTCCTCGCGCGCCTGCTGCCCACGCCGGCCGGAACCGTCCGGATCGACGGCGTCGACGTTTGCGAGCTGCCGCTGGCGTCCGTGCGCTCGGCGATTGGGTACGCCCAGCAAGACGCATTTCTCTTCTCGACCACGGTCGCCAGAAACATCGGGTTCGCGCTCGACGATCCCGAGTCGCCCGACGCGCTCGTGAAGGTTCGGGATGCGGCGCGCGAGGCGCAAGTGCTCGAAGAGGCACTCTCGCTGCCCGAGGGGTTCGACACGGTCGTGGGCGAGCGCGGCGTCCAGGTTTCGGGAGGTCAAAAGCAGCGGATCGCTCTGGCGCGCGCGCTTCTCTGGGAGCCTAAGATTCTCATCCTCGACGATCCGCTGTCTGCGGTCGATACGAAGACCGAATCGGCCATTTTGGAGGCCATCGAACGGCAGGCGTCGCGTCGAACGGTGTTGCTCGTCACCCACCGGATCGCGGCTGCGTCGCGCTGCGATCGCATCATCGTCCTCGACGAGGGCCGCGTGGTCGAACAGGGGCGCCACGAGGAGCTCCTCGTCGCAGGAGGGATCTACGCGGCATTCGCCGAGGAGCAAAAAATGGCGCGGGAGCTGGAGGAGCTCGACGTGCCCCCGGTAGATCCCGAGCGCCTGCCCGAGCGGGCGGCCGCGTCGTGACCAACCGAAGCTCCCGCAAGCCGGCGTCGCGCGCCGAGCAAGCCCTCCGCACGTTCCACGAAGAGGGGGCGATCGGGAAGGCGTACGACGGGCGTCTCCTGCGACGCATGTGGCCTTTCGTCCGCCCGCACGCGCGCTTCGTCGTGGCTTCGCTGATCACCCTCGTCTTCATCGCTGCGATCAATCTCGCCCGCCCGCTGATTCTCGGCGACGTCGTGCGACGGGCCGGGGCGAGCGACGCGAAGGGACTCTTTCGCGACGGGCTGGCGCTTGCCGGGCTGCTCGTCGTGCTGCAGTCCCTGACCTACGTGCAGATGTACACGATGCAGATCGCCGGCGCGCGCGCGATGGCCGATCTGCGAAGCACGATCTTCCGTTTCTTCCAGAAGCTCCGCCTTCGCTACTACGATCGGACTCCGGTTGGGCGACTCGTGACCCGCGCGACGAACGACGTAGACGCGGTGAACGAGCTCTTTGCCTCCGGAGGCCTGAACGCCATGGGCGACGTCCTGTCGCTCGTCGGCGTCGTTGCGATGATGCTCGCGCTGGATTGGCGCCTCTCGATCGTCTCCTTTCTCGCTCTCCCGCTCGTTGGACTCATCGTCAACTTCGTCCGAACCCGATCGCGGGCGGCCTACCGCGACGTCCGTGCGCGCACCGCGCGGCTCAACGCATTTCTGAATGAACAGGTGAGCGGCATCGCCGTCGTGCAGGCGTTCGTGCGCGAGCGCGCAATGGCCGAGGAGTTCGACGGGGTCAACGTGGGCTATCGCGATGCCAACAAGCGGGCCGTCTACTACGAGGCCGTGCTCGACGCCTCGATCGAGATGGTGAGCACGCTCTGCATCGCGAGCATCCTTTGGTTCGCGGGAATTCGCCGTTTGGGAGACCACGCCATCACGTTCGCCCTCCTCGTGACCTTCACTCAATACATCCGTCAGTTCTTCGAGCCGGTGAGCCTGCTCTCGCAGCGCTACACGCTGCTGCAGAGCGCGATGGCCGGCGCCGAGCGCATCTTCGAGCTGCTCGACGAGAAGGACATTGCGTCCGACGTGTTGCCGGCGGAAGCCTGTGGGCCGGCGGGGGCGGCAGACGAGGGGGTCGCCCTCGAGCGCGTGGACTTCGAATACAAGCCCGGAGTGCCGGTCTTACGGGAGGTGACGTTCAGCGCTCGCCGGGGAGAGCGCGTTGCTCTCGTGGGCGCGACCGGAGCGGGAAAGACGACAGTCGCGAGCTTGCTGTTGCGCCTTTACGAGGCGCAGGCAGGGAGCGTGCGCGTTCTCGGAAAAGACGTTCGGACCTACGATCCGCAAGCGCTGAGGCGCCTCTTCTCGGTCGTCCCACAGGACGTATTTCTCTTCTCGGGTACGATCCTGACCAACATCGGGGTCGCCGACGTCGCGCCCGATCGCGCGCGGGCAGAGTCAGCCTTGAAGCGGATCGGCGCCTACGAGGTGTTCACTCAGCGCGAGGGCGGGCTGGACGCGAGGGTCGACGAGCGGGGGCAGAATTTCAGTGCGGGCGAGCGCCAACTTCTCGCGTTCGCCCGCGCCATGTATCGAGATGCGCCGCTGCTCATCCTCGACGAGGCGACCGCGAGCGTGGACTCGGACACGGAGGCGCGGCTCCAGCGCGCGCTCGAAGAGGTCGTCCGAGGCCGAACATCGCTGGTCATCGCGCACCGCCTCTCGACCATCCGGGCTGCGAACCGGATTGTGGTTTTTCACAAGGGCAAAGTCGTCGAGATCGGTACTCACGACGAGCTCCTCGCGAAGGGGGGCGTGTACGCGCGCCTCTACCGGATGCAGTTTGCACACGAGCAGGGGGTTGTGGCCGAGCGCCGCGCGCACATTGCGTAGGGGAGGCGATACGGGCTCTTGGCCCATGTTCGCGCTCGGTGCTAGTTCATGGAGGGAATCGTCGCGCCTAACCGGGCGTTTTCGCTTCCATGTCGCTGCCCCTCGTTCCCCGCGTGCTCCGACCCAGACGGGCAGCTCCCGCCGACGCTGTGCGACCGACCCGCGCGGAAGTCAATCTGGCCGCGCTTCGCCACAATCTGCGCGTCGTCGAGAAACGCGCGGCCGGTGCGCGGGTGTGGGCCGTGCTCAAGGCCGACGCCTACGGGCACGGCGCTCCAGGCGTGGCGCGAACGCTCGAGCGAGCGCGGGTCGACGGCTTTTGCGTGGCTCTGCTCGAGGAGGCGGTCGAGCTGCGGGAAGCAGGAATTGCCGCGCCAATCCTCGTGATGGGCGGCCATTACGGCAACGCGCACGACGAAGTCGTCGCACGCGGGCTGACGCCGGTCGTCCACGATCTGGGCCAGGTGGCGGCGTTCGCTCGAATGGTTCGGTCCGGGGACGTGACGGGGCCGATCTCCGCCCACCTCAAGGTCGACACGGGGATGTCGCGCCTGGGCGTGACGCTGCAGGACCTGCCCGAGCTCGCCGATCGTCTGGCGGACTATCCCGAAGTTCGCGTGTGCGGGTTGATGACGCATCTCGCGTGTGCGGACGCTCCGACGAACGAAGCGACGTGCGAGCAAGTCATTCGGTTCGAGGAAGCGACCGCCATTCTCGCCCGCGCGGGCGTGCGGCCCGAAGTACGGCACGCGGCCAACAGCGCGGCGCTCCTCCGGGGACAGGCGCGGCTCGACGCAGTCCGACCGGGGCTCGCCCTCTTCGGCGTTGCGCCGCGCATCGAGGGGACGTCACTGACGAGCGAGCTCAGGCCGGTGATGCGCGTGCGCACCGAAATCATCTCTCTGCGCGACGTGGATCCAGGCGCGTCCGTCGGCTACGGAGCGACGTGGACCGCAGCGCGGCGGTCGCGCATCGCCACGCTTCCGATGGGCTATGCGGACGGGCTCTCCCGTCATCTCGGCAATTGCGGCCATGTTCTCGTGCGGGGAAAGCGGGCGCCAATCGTCGGCGCCGTCTCGATGGACATGACGATGGTCGACGTGACCGAGATCGATGGTGCGAGCATGCAAGACGAGGTCGTCGTCCTCGGAGCCCAGGAGGGTGCGCTCGGACGCGACGTCATCAGTGCCGACGAGATCGCCGGGCACGCAGGTTCGATTCCGTGGGAGGTGCTGACGAGCGTGTCGCGACGGGTTCCGCGGTTCTATCGAGACCCCTGAGCGCTCGTCGAGGCGGCACTGGAGCGTTGCCCCCGGCGCTCATGGGCCTCACGGACAGGAGGTCCCGCTCGTAGGAAAAGGACCGCCCCTCGCCCGTCTGCAGTGTGCGTAGTGCGGCTGGGCGCGCTAGGCAAAAAAGCGTGGGCCGCGACCTCCCGAAGCGCGAAGCTCTGCGATTGCTCGTCGTGGCGGTCGCGGTCCTCTTCGTCGGGACGGCGGCCCTGGCGATACTGCTTTCCCATGCGGCCGCGGTGCTCGCTTCCACGAGCGATATCATCGCCAACCGCTCGGCCCGCAGCATCGTCGCACTTCAGACCATCCGCGCCGACGTTCAACAGCAACACGCGCTCGCGGACGAATGGGTGCTGGGAGGCCCCGGCGATCCGAGCGTGCTGGCAACCAGGATGGACGAGCTGCGTCGCGACGCCATCCAGAGTCGCGAGGGCTACCTCGCGGTTCCGCGCGAGCCCGGCGAGGCGCCACCCCGCAAAGCGCTTCTGGGCTCACTCGACCACTTTCACGCGGTTGTCGATCGCGCCCGTGCCCTTTCTCCCGGCGCAGGGAGCAACGGCTCGGGAGTTCTCCACGACCTCGACCTTGCCGTCGGTCAGGTCGGTACGGACCTGGCGCGCGCCACCGATTTTTGGGCCGATGTAGCGAAGGCCTCGTCTGGGGACGCGATGAAAGTCTCCCGTACGCTGTTGCCGTCCGCAATCGCCCTGGGCATCCTGAGCGCAGTCGCGGCCGTCGTGACCATCGCGCTCACCTACCGCTCGGTGCGACGAGCCGAGGCGCTTGCAGAGCGAAGCCGACTGGCCCTCGAACACAAGGCGGAGGAACTCGAGGCGTTCGCGGGTCGGGTCGCGCACGACTTACTCAGCCCGTTGACGACCGTCGGCCTCGGGCTCGATCTCGCCCAGCGCCGCGCCGCCGCGGCCGATGACCCTCGCGCGAGCGCCGCCATTTCACGCGCGTCGACGACGCTGAAGCGGGTACGCGGCTTTGTCTCCGACTTGCTGGAATTCGCGCGCGCCGGTGCAAAACCCCCGCCCGGTGTACGTTCGCGGGTCGACGAAATCATCCGCGAGGTCACCTGGGAGTTCGAGCCGATCGCCCACGACGCCAACGTCGAGCTCCGGGTGGAGGGCGGGCCGAAGCGAAATGTGCGGTGCAGTCCCGGCGTGCTCGCGAGCCTCGTGTCGAACCTGCTGCAGAACGCTATCAAGTACGGGGTCCAAGGCGACATACGGCGAATCGAGGTTCGAGCGCTCGACTTCGGGAAAGAAGTTCGCTTCGAAGTGCAGGACAAGGGCCCCGGGATTTCCGCGAACGAGCAGCCGCGCTTGTTCGACCCGCTCGTCCGCGGGCATGGCGTCAGCGGGCCGGGCATCGGGCTGGGGTTGGCTATCGTTCGCCGTCTGGCCGAAGCTCACGGCGGGCGCGTGGGTGTGACGTCCGAGCCCGGCCAGGGGGCCATGTTCTGGTTTTCTCTTCCGTGCGACGACTGAAAACAAGGCCATTCTTCGTCCTACGCACCTCTGGCCGAAGCTCGTGCGACACACCCGCCCGCATGGCGCAACTTTGGGGCCTCGACTCGGGTGCGGGTGGGCGGCCAACTCGGGTGCGGTTGGGCGGCCCGTACGAGGAAGAATTCATGGACAGGGCCCCCGGGGGATAGAAAGACCTGCCTGCCGAAACGTGCTAGATATCATCGAAGGTGGCTCTAAGGTTGCCACCTGGCCGGCCGACGTTGGCGTTACCCACGAGGTTTTCAGAATTGGAGGTTGTGAGTTCTCGCATGGCGAATGAGGAAGCGAAGCTGTTCGTGGCAGGTTTGCCCGACAGCATCTCGGAAGACGTCCTGAAACAGCTCTTCGAGGCCACCGGCGGCAAGGTCCTAAGCGTTAGCTTGCCCAAGGATCGCATGACTGGCCGCCCTCGCGGCTTTGGTTTCGTAACGCTTGGCACGCCACAGGAAGCGCAAGCCGCACGCGATGCCCTCGACGGCTCGATGCAGGCCGGCAAGTCGATCTCCGTTCGTCCTTTCCAGGCGGAGCCCCCGCGCCGCGATGCGATGGGGGCGGCGGGTGGTCCTCGTGTCGGAGGCCCTCCCGGCGCCGGCCGCGGGCCGGGCGGAGGAGGTCCTCCGCAGCCCGACCGAACGCTCTACGTGGGAAACCTGCCATACGACGCCACCCAAGAAGAGGTTCAGACGCTCGTCAACAGCGTCGTCCCCGACGGGGTCGTCCGTGTTCACCTGCCGATGGACGCCGACGGACGGAAGCGAGGCTTCGGCTTCGTCACGATGGCGAGCGCCGAAGCCGCGAAATCCGCCGCGGACCAGCTGCGGTCGGCCGACCTTCGGGCGAGGCGCCTGATCGTCAACTTGGCGCACCCGAAAGGCGAGCGGCCTGCCCGCCCTGAAGGAGGCGGTTTTTCGGCGCCGTTTCCGCCTGCGTTCGCGGGGGGAGGCGGCGGCCCGAGCGGTCCTGCGCACCGAAAGCCTGGCGCCCACGAAGAAAAGCGCAAGCGCTCCTTCGAGGACGGCGGCGGCCCGAAGAAGAAGCGCGTGGAACGCGACGAGCCCCGCGGAAACCGGTTCAACTACGGCGGCGATGACGACGATTGAGAGTGCATGCGCTTGACGTTTTCAGCCGTGTGCGGCATTTGTTCGCCCCCGCGTCCAGTCTGCGGGCGAGGCTCCCATGCGTGACATCATCAAGATGACCTGCGGCAATTGTTCGCGTGCAAACTACACGACGACGAAGAACAAGCGGACGATGTCCGAAAAGTTCGAAATAAAGAAGTTTTGTCCCGTGTGCCGCAAACATTTCCCCCATAAAGAGGGCAAGATCTCCAAAGGCTGAGCGCGTCTCTGCGCATCTGCGCAGCCCATACGCGCCAGACCGTAGACACGACCTCTTCCTGTGGTAGAAGCGGGCGTGCCCGTATCTTCCGCACGACTTCGCCACGTCATCGCTCGCGATGGCGCTTGGCATCTCAGACGAGATGCGGTCCGCACAGTGAGGAGCGCGCAATGATCTTCGACTGGCTTCACGGCCTGTTCTCGAACGATCTGGCGATCGATCTCGGCACGGCAAACACGCTCATTTACGTCAAAGGCAAGGGCATCGTCTCTTGCGAACCCTCCGTGGTCGCGGTGCAGAAGGACGCCCACGGCGGCACGAAAGTATTGGCGGTCGGACGGGAAGCGAAGGAGATGCTCGGGCGCACGCCGGGCAACATCCGCGCGGTTCGGCCTCTTCGCGACGGGGTCATCGCCGACTTCGAGATCACCGAGGCGATGCTCCGGTACTTCATCGCGCGCGCCCACAGTCGAAGGACGCTCGTCAAGCCGCGGATCATCATCTGTGTCCCCTTTGGAATCACCGAAGTGGAAAAGCGCGCGGTCAAAGAGAGCGCCGAGAGCGCGGGCGCTCGCGAGGTCTATCTCATTGAAGAGCCGATGGCGGCCGCGATTGGGGCCGGTCTCCCGATCACGGAGCCAAGCGGCAACATGATCGTCGATATCGGCGGGGGCACCACCGAAGTCGCCGTCATTTCGCTCGCGGGCATCGTGTACTCGCAGAGCGTGCGCGTCGGCGGCGACAAGATGGATGACGCGATCGCCGCCTATTTGAAACGGAAGTACAATCTCGCTATCGGCGAGCAGACGGCCGAGCGAATCAAGATCCAGATTGGCAACGCCTACCCGGTCGAGAAGCAACTCACGACGGAAGTGAAAGGGCGGGACCTCGTCGCCGGCGTCCCCAAGACCGTCATCGTCAACAGCGACGAGATTCGCGAGGCGATGGCCGAGCCGATCCACGCCATCGTCGAGGCCGTGCTCATGGCGCTCGAGAAGACGCCACCCGAGCTCGCCGCCGACATCGTCGACAAAGGGATCGTCCTGACCGGGGGTGGCGCGCTTCTGCGCAACCTCGACGTCTTGCTCCGCGAAGAAACGGGGCTCCCGGTCATGGTGAGCGACGATCCGATCAGCGCCGTCGTGCTAGGCAGCGGCAAAGCTCTCGATCACATGGAGCTGCTGAAAGAAGTCACCATCTCGTAGGAGGTGGAGCGCTCGAGGCGCCAAGTGCGACGGTACGTGCTCCAGCTCCGGCCGAGGCGCGGTCAACCAGGGACGATGTAGGAGCCTTCCGTGACCCCCGCTTTCAAGCGCTATCGCGACTTCGCGATCGTGGCCGTGCTTCTGGCCGTGCCGTTCTTCGTGCTCAAAGCAAACATGAAGTCGCCCGAGAACCAGGGGCCGATGGACCGGGCTGTGTCTCGCATCTCCGCCCCCGTCCAGGTCGGCGCCGCGATCGTGGCGCGCGGTGTCAGCGACGTCTGGAACGACTACGTCTACCTCGTCGACGTGAAGCGGGACGCCGAGCGGCTCACGTACGACAACGCTCGGCTTCGCGAACAGGTGCGTTCGCTCGAGCAGGCGCAAGTCGAGAACCGGCAGCTCCGCAGGCTCTTGCAGCTCAAGGATACCACCGGTGGCGAGACGGTCAGCGCACAGGTGGTCGGCAAGGACTTCACCGAGTTCTTTCGTGTGACCCGCATCGTCCTCGACACAGGGGCGCGCGACGTGCGCGCGCACATGCCCGTCGTCTCGCCAGACGGCGTCGTGGGCGCCGTGCTGCACGTCGCGCAAGACGCGGTCGACGTCCAGCTCGCGGTCGACGCAGCGTTCGGCGTCGACGTGGAGGACGAGAGGACGCACGCGCGCGGTTTCGTCCGGGGCACGGGCGATCCGGCCCGATACGGGTGCAAGGTCGAGATGGTGGACTCGCGCGACGAAGTAGAAATCGGCGATCTTCTGGTCACGAGCGGCAAGGGACGCTGGTTTCCGCGCGGGATTCCGGTGGCTCGCGTGACGAAAGTCATCAAGCGCGAGCTCGGGCGCGATCAAGACGTAGACGCTGCGCCGACCGTCGACTTCTCGCGTCTCGACGCCGTGCTCGTTCTTGCAACGACGCCAGACGAGCAGAGCTCCCCCCTTGGAGGTGCCTCGGCGCTCGGGCCTCGAGGGAGGCCGTAGTGCGCAACGTCGCGTTTCTGGCGGTGGGCCTCATGCTGCTCGTGCTCCAGGCCAACGTCTTCCGCGCGATCGACGGCGTCCGGCCCTGGGTCGCCACGGTTGCATGGGTGTTGGCGCTGGTGGTCGACGTGGCTCGCTCTGTCCGTCCGACGCGAGGGTTTCACGCGCCCGTACGCGCCGTCTCGACGTTTCGCCCGGACTGGTCGCTGCCCGCGAGCGTCCTTCTCGGATATGCGCTGCTCGCCGACGTGGCGCGTGTGCACGTGGGCCGTCCGATCCCCGCGCTCGTCCTGCCGCTGATTCTGTTCATGGGGGTGCACGAGTATTCATTTGCACGCGGTGCGATCGTCGCCTTCATTCTCGGCTACGTCACGGACGTCCTTGGCATCGCCCCCGTCGGACTCTACGCGTTCACGTACGTTGCGACCTTCGTCCTCGCGCGCGCCGCCGGCGTTCGCTTGGCGGCCCAGACCACCTGGATGCAAGTGCTGCTCGTCGGCGCGTTCGCGATCGTGCAGAGCACGATGGTCCTCGTGCTCTTAGCGATCTTCGGCCGAGATCCGTGGGTACCGCGATCGCTCTATCCACTTGCCCTTCCGCACGCCATCGGCACGGCGGCCGTCGCGCCTCTGGCGTTTCGAATCTCGCAGGCGATTCACGCCGTGACGGCGAGCTCGCCGAGGACCGAGATGACGGGAGGCGCGGCGTCGTGAGCAACCTGCTCGTCCCGCGCTCGGACTTCGGCGAATTCCGAAAGCGCTACAAGTGGCTGGCGCTGTTCGCCGTGCTGGCCTTTCTCGCGGTCGCCGCGCGGCTCTTCCAGCTTCAGGTGCTGGGCAGCACCGATTACGCCGCCATCGCCCACGAGAACATCATCCGGCGTGTCGTCATGCCGACGACGCGGGGGGTTGTCCGTGACTCGAACGGGAAGGTGCTCGCCTCCAGCCGTCCGTCGTACGACGTCGAGGTCGTTCCTGGCCGCGTGATGCCGAGCGCGCGGCCGCTGCGCTACCGCGGGGGCCAGCTGGTGCCTCGCGATCCTGACTCATGGCCGAAGCTCGCCGACATTTTGCGTCTCAATCCCGAGGAGCGGCGCGCCTTCGAGGCGCGCATTCGCGCGGCATGCGGCAGCGACGAAGACAAGTCCCCATGCTGGAAGACGCCCATCTTGGTCCGCGAAGACGTTCCGCGCGACGTCGTGGCGGAGCTCAAGCAGCACACCGACGAGCTGGCGGGCGTCGATATCGTGAGTGTGCCGGTCCGCTTTTATCCGTACAAGGACCTCGGGGCGCACATGCTCGGCTACGTCGCCGAGATCGATGCCGAAGCGCTCGCGAAATACCGCCCGCACGGCTTCGAGGAACTGACGCGCGAAGAGCAGCAGCGCCAAAACCCACTCGGCTACGAAGCGGGCGACTCCGTCGGAGCGACGGGAATCGAGCACGCGTGGGAGTCGTACCTCCGGGGCCAGCGCGGCTGGGAAAAGCGCGTGGTGGACGCACGGGGCCGCTACCGGAGCGGTCCGGAGGCCGAGCGCCTCGTCGATCCTCCGGCGGCCCTCGATCCGATCCCCGGCCGCGATTTGCGGTTGTCCATCGACGTCGAGCTGCAGCAGGCGATCGAGAAGGCGATGCGGCCGCACGCGGCGGGTGCGGTGGTCGCGGTGGACGTGCGCTCGGGCCGGCTCCTCTCGTTCTACTCGAAGCCGGATTTCGACCCGAACGACCTCTCCGGCGGGGCGGGCCGCGCGCGCATGCGGGAGACGTTCAATCGGCTCTACGTCGATCCGTTGCGGCCGATGGTCGACAAGACAATGAGCGGCGCTTTCCAGCCCGGTTCGACGATGAAGCCGTTCAGCGCCCTGGCCGCGCTGGAAGAACACCTCATCGAGCCGGAGCACGCCGAGCGCTGCGAAGGATTCGTCACCTTCGGGCGCCGCATTTTCCGGTGCAGTCACGTCCATGGGCACGTGCGGCTGCGGGACGCGATCGCGCGCTCCTGCAACGTGTACTTTTTTCACCTCGCCGAGACCGTCGGCATGGACCGGATCGCGCGCATCGCCCAAGCGTTCGGTTTGGGACAGAAGACCGGGCTGGGAATCAATCCAGAGGCCCCGGGACGAATTCCTACGCGCTCCTGGTATGCCCTCCGGTATCGAGGTCAGTTCCGCGTCGGCTTCACCCTCAACATGGCGATCGGCGAGGGCGACGTCACCGTCACCCCGCTACAGCTCGCGATGGCGTACGCGGCTCTGGCGAATGGCGGAACCCTCTATCAGCCGCAGGTCGTGCGCGCGGTGGAGACGAGCGACGGCACCGTCGTTCAGGAGTTTCCCCCGCGGATCCGGCGGCAGATTCAGATTGCGCCGGACAACCTGCGGCGCGTGACCGACGCGCTTTACGACGTCGTCAACGACGTCAACGGCACTGCGTATCCCGCGCGCGATCCGTCGCTCGACGTGGCGGGAAAAACCGGAACGGCCCAAACCGGTTACGTCGCGAAGAAGGACGACGAGCCGAAGATGGCGTGGTTTCTGTCGCAGAACCACGCCTGGTTTTCCGCAATCGCCCCCGCGCGCTCGCCGGAGATCGTCGTTTCCGTGCTCGTTGAACACGGCGGTTCGGGGCCCGAGGTTGCGGTGCCGGTGGCGATGCAGATCGTTCGAGAGTACGAGCGGCTGAAGTCGGTTCGACTCGGCCGTACGCCGTCCGCGAAGGCGCCGCAGCCGACGGCATCGAAGCCTTCCCGTCCCGTGGGTGGTGGCGTTCCGGGGGGAAGGGGAGGAGCGCCATGAGGCTTCGCACTGGCAGCCTGGGGGCACTCGGGCGCGTCCGAGACCATTTCGATTGGCCGCTCTTCATCGGCATCGCGGCGCTCGCGGTCATTGGCGTGATCAATCTCTACTCGGCGACGAGCGTCGCCCGCGGGAGCCACTCCGAGGACTACATCCAGCAGATTTACTGGCTCGTGGGTGGCGGCATTTTGGCAACGGTGGCGGCAGCCGTGGACTACCGCCACTACGAGCGCCTGGGGTATGGCCTTTACGCGGGCGGCGTCGTGCTGCTCTTGCTCGTCTTCATCTTGGGTCGAGAAATCCGCGGGAGCTCGCGCTGGATCTACATCGGCTCGTACAGCTTCCAGCCGAGCGAGTTCATGAAGCTCTTCCTCGTGATTGCGCTGGCCAAGTACCTGCACGACGACCCGAAGAGCGAGGGGCGGACACTCAAAGAGCTGGTCATGCCGACCATCATCGCCGCGGTACCTACGGCCCTTGTCCTGCTTCAGCCCGATCTCGGTACCGCGCTCATCCTCATCCTCGTCTTCGTTTCGATCTGCACGCTCACGCACATCCAGACGCGAAGCCTCATTTGGCTCGGTGTGGGCGCCGCGGTGCTTGCCCCGGTTTTTTGGAGCTACGGCCTGCGCGGCTACCAGAACGAGCGCATCAACGCGTGGCTCAATCCGAACGAGAACATCCTGGGATACAACTGGGATCCACGCCAAGCGCGCATCGCGGTCGGCAACGGCGGTTGGCTCGGTCAAGGATTCATGAAGGGCTCGCAGAATCAGTTTCTCTTCTTGCACGAACAGCACAGCGACTTTCCCTTTCCGGTCTTCGCGGAGGAGTGGGGGTTCGTCGGCAGCATGGCGCTCGTTGCCCTCTACGGCTTCGTCGTGCTCTGGTGCCTGAGGGTCGCGTCGTCCGCGAAAGATCGCTTCGGCGCCGTGCTTGCGGTGGGTGTAGCGAGCATCGTGTTCTGGCACGCCGTCTTCAACCTCGGAATGGCAACCGGCTTGCTTCCGGTCGTCGGAGTGACGCTGCCGCTCTTCTCCTACGGCGGGTCCAGCGTCATGACGATGCTCATCGGAGTCGGCCTGGTGATGAACGTATCGATGCGCCGCCACTACACGTCGCCGACTCGAACCACGGTGTTGCTCGGGCTCTGACGGAACCGCATTCCGGCACCTCCCGCGGGGCCGGGCGGCTCGTCACTGCGGCTTCTTGGCGCCTTGCAGGACCATCATGTGAAACTTCGAGAACTCGGTCTGCCCGAGCGTGTACATCACTTCGGTCAGCAGCCGGTACGGGGTGGAAATGTCGGCGATCAAAATCGCTTCGCTGTGGGTCGGGTCTTTTCCCGTCGCCATCCGGATGCGCTTGTCCGAGTCGCGCCACGATTGGAGCGCTCCGCCGAGCGGCACGATGAAATAGTCATTGCGCGAGCCGCGCTTGTACTTTGCTTCGATTCCGTACTGCGCGGCGTCGGGCGGCACCGGGCACACGACGGTTTCCCCGACGATCACCTGCGATTTCGAGACGAGGACCGGCAGACCCTCCGGCTCCGCGTCCGGCGAGGTGGAAAGGACGCTCTTCGGGAGCGTCAAGTCGTTGGACTGGGGGAGGGAAGCCGTCGAGGCGCTCAGCGTCTTCAGCAAGAAGACGAGAATGATGGTCATCATGTCCATCATCGCCGTGATGTTCAGAAAGTTGATTTCGGGCTCGACGCGATTGCGCGCGATCGCCTTTCGGAGCTCGCGCTTGTAGACGGCGAGACTTGCGGGCGGCGGACGCGAAGGCGTCGCGACCTGCTGCGGAGACCCGGCCGGTATCTCGTTCATGACTATTTCGGCACTCCGAAATTGATGTCCGGAAAGAGCTCCTGACCGTCGTCGGCGCGGCGAATCGCGTCGATCGTTCCGATGATCACCTGGTACGGGACGTCTTTGTTCGCCGTCAGCGTGGCCGCCGTTTCGTCGGCCGCCTCGGGCACCTGATTCTTCAGGCGCTTCGCGCACTGGGTCAGCATGCCGTAGTCGTAGTCCTGCCGTCCGTCGGCGGACTTCAGTCCCACCGCGACGCCGGAGCCCGGCCCCTGACAGCCTTCGCCGATCCGAGTACCGAACGCCGAGACGATGAACCCCTTGTCGACGACGATGATATTGAGCGAAAGAGTCGGCTTCGTCGGCGGCCGCGAGCTCGGGCCACCGGACTTGGGCGGCTGCGAATCGATCATCGTGGTGAACGTGACGCTGATCGTCGCGAGCACGAACATGAGCACGTTGGTGACGATGTCGAGAAACGGGACGATATTGAGCTCCCCGCCCTCTTCAGCCGGGTCGAGCTCCACCGGCATCGCCTTGCGACGTATCCGGCTGCGCTGTGCTGCGCTGAGTTTGGTCTTTTCCGGCATGCCGGGCTCCAGTCGCGCTCAGTAACTACCGGGGCGCGCCTGGATGGTGAGCAGATTGAACACACGCTCTTGCGTCGCGTCCAAGTCGTGCTGGATGTTCTTGGCGCGCTGGTGGAGAAAAAGGTGGGCAATCATGCAGGTCACCGCGATTCCGAGACCGAAGGCCGTGTTGTACATGGCCTCCGAGATTCCGAGCGACAGCTGCGCCTGACGCTGCGCCGCCGAGAGACGCGGGTCGGCGACGGCAGCGAAGGTCAAGATAAGACCGGTGACGGTACCGATCAAACCGATGAGCGTCGCGATGTTGGCCAACGACCACAGCGACCCG
The DNA here is from genome assembly GCA_049578005.1 of Polyangiaceae bacterium. Taxonomy (GTDB): domain Bacteria; phylum Myxococcota_A; class Polyangia; order Polyangiales; family Polyangiaceae; genus Palsa-1150. The sequence goes on along the minus strand of JBAULD010000909.1, from coordinate 455 downwards.
ATGCGCTTTTCGACGGCGGGCCGCAGCTCGCTCATCTTCTCGCTCATCGCCGCGTCGATCTCGTCCGGTCCCTTATTGGCGTGGGTGAGCCCGGCCTTCACGAGCTGAAGGGTCGGATAGTCCCCGGCGTCGCAGAGCTTGATTGCGCGGTCGATGTTGCCCGCGGTGACGAGCTTCTTGATCTGCGCGAAGAACTCTTTGGAGTTCACGCTGTACTTCGAGAGTTGGAAGGCGACGCGCTCGATGACCATCGCGATAACGACCGCGCTCACGACCAAGTTGGCGACCAAGAACGTGGGGCGCTCTTTGAAGGCGCCCATCAGACCGCCGCCCCCACTCGCAGCTTGCGCCGCCTGCTCCGCAACTAGGACCACCAACATTCCCCGCCGCTCCTTTCTGAATCTCCGTCGATCGAGCGCATCGTCACGCGCTTCGGCTGTGGCTTGACCTGTACG